>JAUYAO010000030.1 GCA_030692565.1 Nitrospira sp. | reverse complement strand
TATCGAGGGCGCGGAGAACGGTAGCGATACCGTCGAAAGCACAGTGAGTTTCACGCTTGGCGCCAACGTCGAAGATCTGACCTTGACTGGGACTGCCGATCTCAACGGCACCGGTAACGAGCTCGACAACCTCATCACCGGCAACAGCGGCATCAATCGGCTGGATGGCAAGGGTGGCACGGACCATCTGATCGGCGGAATCGGCAACGATATCTTAGCCGGTGGTATCGGCGACAACGATCTCCTTGAAGGCGGCGCGGGGATCGACACCTACTACTACAATACCGGCGATGGCATCGATCAGATCGAGGATTCCGATGCGAAGGGTCGAATTTTCTATGACGGGCAATTGTTACTTGGAGGGGTACGCCAGGACGGTGATCCTGCTGATACCTATAAGAGTATGGATGGGGCGTTCACGTATGTGATGTCTGGAGGGCATCTGATCGTGAACAGCGTGTTGACCATCAATGCCGATTTTCAGAGCGGGCAATTCGGGGTCAAGCTGGTGGATGGACCGGATATTCCATCGTATCAGAACGGTTGGGAAGTCAGGGAGTTCCAGCTCAGCGAACAACATCTCCGTACTGACACTATGAATGTGATTCTGAGGGGGACGAGCTCGCGGGATGAAATGGTTCTGTATCAAGGAAACGATGAGGTCTATGGGTATGGTGGAAACGATTTTCTAACGGCAGGTCTGGGCCATGATCGGGTCTATGGGGGAGATGGGAATGACTCGATCATAGGCAGCTTCTATTTTGCCAGCCAATGGCCTGCTAATCTCACCGAAGGTGCTGATCAACTCGATGGCGACGATGCATTATATGGTGAGGCCGGTAACGACTTCATCATTGGCCAGGCCGGCAACGATCGACTGTTTGGAGGGGAAGGCAATGACAATCTGAATGGAGACAATCATCTGTTCTATCCGTTCTACTTCTCCCCCCCTGGAGGCGATGATTTACTGGATGGCGGAGCAGGTGACGACATCCTTCGTGGTGACTATGGGGGCGATGTTCTAATCGGTGGCGATGGGGATGACACCATTTACGGAGACTACCTGCTTCACTACAAGCACAACAGTATCGATGGAACTCTCTCGTTTGTTGCCTTTGAGGTCGCTCGGGCTGGAGAGGATTACCTTGATGGTGGCGAGGGCGCCGATATTCTGTATGGCGATGGCGGGAACGATACACTGCTCGGGGGTGCTGGAAACGATATTCTCTATGGGGATTATGGTGGAACGGTTCAGGCTGGCGAGGAAACTCTGTTTGAGGAAGTCGGAGATGATTATCTCGATGGAGGGAGCGGCGACGATCTTCTTTACGGTCTGCGCGGACACGATGTGTTATCCGGCGGCGATGGGATCGACGCACTCTACGGGGGCGATGGCGCCGATGAAATCTATGGTGGAGTTGGAGACGACCTCTTGTCAGGCGACTATTTCGATAATTCCGCGCCCGGCGACGATTTGTTGTTTGGAGATGCAGGGAACGATTTACTCTTGGGAGCAGCCGGCAACGACTCACTCGACGGGGGTGAAGACGACGACGAATTACAAGGTGGAGAAGGTGATGATTTCCTGTTCGGGGGGAGTGGAGATGATCGGCTTTTTGGCCAGGAAGGCGATGATAGCGTATCGGGCGAAGAAGGCATAGACCAGCTCTCGGGTGGGGCCGGGGATGACGCAGTGTTCGGGGATGAGGGGAACGACGTTCTGCTAGGCGATGAAGGAATCGATACCATCTTTGGCGGGCGTGGTGACGACGGGCTGCGAGGAGGGCTTGGGGATGACATCCTTGACGGCGGAGAGGGAAACGACTTCTACGTGTTTCACTTGGGCGACGGGCACGATGTCATTTCGGATGGAGCCGGTTCACAAGAGGTCAACGAATTGGTGTTCGGGCCAGGGATTGCGCTTGCCGATCTCACCTTTGTTCATGACCCGGTTCGTCAAAGCCTGATGATTCAAATCAATGGTGGAGCCGACAGCATAGAGCTGCTTGGGGTTAACCTCAATAATGTCGCAGGCACTACGCCGGTCGAGCTGCTCAGCTTTGCCGATGGCAGTCAAATCGCGCTTGCGGATCAATTGCCGCTCCCTTCTGGTTTTCTAGGAGGAGACGATGGATCGGAAAGAATCCTGGCTGGCGCTGGGGATGATGTGATCTCAGCAGAGGGTGGGAATGATACGGTTTTTGCCGGCGCGGGGAACGATATCTTGATCGGTGGGCTCGGTGCGGACACGCTGTTTGGTGGTGTTGGGCGGGATACATATGTGTTCAATCCTGGCGATGGCCTTGATCTCATCTCCGATTCACATGAGGAAGGGAATCGTTTGGTATTCGGTGCAGGGATAAGCCCCGATGGACTTCGCTTAGAACTGGAGGCGAATTCCACGCTTGTCATCAGAGTTGGGCACTCAGACGGTGGAGTGCGCCTTTTCGGATTTAATCCGACGGACGTAGCTGGTTCTCACTCTATTGACAGCTTCGAGTTTGCCGATGGAACCATACTGAGTTATGCCCAGCTAGCGCAGAAGGGGTTTGATTTCATCGGAACACCTGATAGCGATGTTCTGCTCGGCACGGACCTATCTGACACCATGAGAGGGAATGCTGGGGCAGATATCCTTATTGGGCTGAGTGGAAACGATTTCTTGGATGGTGGGATTGGCAACGATGTCCTGAACGGTGGGGCCGGCAACGATGTGCTGGTGGGCGGGGCCGGCGACGATCAACTGTACGGGGGGACGGGCCATGACACCTACCAGTTCAATAGTGGCGACGGCATCGACTCCATCAGTGATGTGATCGCTGTGGGCGAGTCCAATCAGGTGACGTTCGGCGCTGGCATCACTCCGGACTCTCTGAAAATGACGACGGTGTTTGGTCAAGTGCTGGTGCGGCCTGGCGCAGCGTTCGAGGGCGTGCAGATCGGGGCGAACGGCAGCGATGTCTTGGGTGCTCATGCCGTGGATCGCTTTGAGTTCGCCGACGGGACAGTGCTGGCATATGCGGATCTGGTCGCGCGCGGATTCGATATCGATGGCACCGTATTTGACGATGTTCTGATCGGCACCAATGTCGTCGATCGCTTCCGCGGTGGATTAGGGGATGACCGTCTTGGGGGCGGGGCTGGGAACGATTCCTACTTCTTCAACACCGGTGATGGTGTCGATACGATTGCTGATACGGCCTCAGCCGGTGCAGGCAATGAGGTGGTCTTCGGTGCCGGCATCACGTCTGCCGATCTCCGCCTGGATCTGGCGCCCGATCAATCAGGAACCGGCGCGGGCGGCCTGCTGCTTCGCGTGGGGAGCGGCGGCGACGCGATTCAACTCGCTACCTTCGATCGCGCCAATGTGTTGGGTCCACGCACGGTGGACTCCTTCCGCTTTGCCGACGGCAGCACGCTGACCTACGATCAATTGCTTGCCCGCGGGTTCGATCTCACCGGCACGGAGGGTGACGACCAGATTGTCGGAACGAATGTGGTGGATCGAATCGTCGCCGGCGATGGCGCCGATGTCCTCCGGAGCGGACTGGGCGATGACACGCTCGACGGCGGGCTGGGGAATGATCGCCTGTTTGGTGGACAGGGGAGTGACACCTATGTGTTCGGGCCTGGATCAGGCGAGGACACCATCATCGAATCACAGGGCAGTCTCGATACGATCCGGATGGCGCCCGGAGTGGCTCCGTCGGACGTGGTGGTCACCAGGAACGACCGCGATCTCGTATTGAGCCTCAACGGCGGCGCGGATCGTCTGACGGTCGCGCTCTATTTCCTCGCGGCTCCCCTTCAGATCGAGCGTGTGCAGTTTGCCGATGGGACGGTCTGGGGCCAAGCGCTTATCGAGAATCTTGCTCAGCCTACGATCACCGGGACTGGTGGGACTGATTCCCTGACAGGTACGAGTGGACATGATCGCTTGGCTGGTTTGGCCGGCGACGATCAACTGGTTGGTCTTGCCGGAAATGATCGGCTTGATGGCGGCATCGGAGCCGATCAGCTCTCGGGTGGCGCGGGTGATGATACCTACATCATGAACGATGCGGGGGATGTGGTCACGGAGCTGGTGAATGAAGGAAACGATACCGTGCTCTCAGCAGTCGGTATTCAGCTGTCGGCCCATGTGGAGAACCTGACGCTCACCGGAAATGCCACGATCAATGGCGCCGGCAATGAGCTGGACAATGTGCTGACCGGCAACAGCGCGGCGAATGTGCTGTCCGGCGGCGCCGGCCACGATGCCTATGTGGTCGGCGCGGGCGATACGGTGGTGGAATTGGCTGGTGAGGGCATCGACACGATTGAAAGTGGCAGCACCTACGAATTGGGAGCGAATGTTGAGAATCTGGTCTTGGTCGGGAGCCAGATCATCAACGGGGTCGGAAACGATCTCGATAATGTGTTGAGTGGGAATGAGGCCCCGAATGTTCTCAGTGGAGGATTAGGCAACGATACGTATCTCGTGGGGACTGGCGATATCGTTGTCGAACGGTCAGGGGAAGGGACTGATACGATTGAAGTGACGGGATCGTACCGCCTCGGGGCCAATCTGGAGAAACTGGTCTTGAGGGATGAAGGCTTATCCGTGAGTGTCGAAGGCCTTGTTCTTACGGGCAACGAGTTGGACAACGTGTTAACGGGAAATCGCTATGCCAACATTCTCGACGGGGGTACAGGAGCGGATGTGCTCATCGGGGGAAACGGCGATGATGTCTATGTCGTCGACAACACTGGAGACACCGCTGTGGAAGAACTTTCCTCGGGAATCGACACGGTACGGAGTCTGGTCGATTATACGTTAGGCGCCAATGTCGAGGTGCTTGACCTTTCTGCTGGTGTGGCCCAATCAGGAACTGGGAACGATTTGGATAATAGCCTCTATGGGAACGCACAGGCCAACATTCTTGACGGCGGTGCGGGCAATGACTATTTGGCCGGAGGCCTTGGGCAGGATACGTACCTGTTTGGTCATGGGTCGGGAAGAGACACCGTTCAAGACACCGTGTTGGGCGAAGTCAATACGATTCTCATGGCACCCGATATCACCCCCGGTGATGTTGTGGTCACGACAGGGTATCCGTTCTCCCTTACTGCGCTCGTCATTCGAATCGTCAGCACTGGCGATGAGATCACGGTGCCTGATTTCTTTAACAGCCCTGCGCATCAGCAGACCCAAGCTATCCGATTCGCAGATGGCACGGTGTGGGATGGCAATGCCCTTGCTCTCCAAGCGTCTGCCTATCCCAGAACAATCCAGTCCGGGAATGCGCTCGATAACACCTTGCTTGGGGGTATCGGAGACGATGAGATTTTCGGGAATCTTGGTAATGATCAGTTGATCGGAGGGGCTGGGAACGATCAGCTGCAAGGAGGATCTGGCGGTGATGTGCTGAGAGGAGGGCTCGGAGACGATCACCTCTACGGTGAATCGTTCTTCTTTAACGGTATCCCACTTGAGGCGAATGATACGCTCCTTGGCGACGCGGGTAACGACACGCTATCCGGTGATTATGGAAATGACATACTCGATGGCGGAACGGGCGACGATATCTTGGCTGGCGGGGATGGGAACGATCAGTTAAACGGTGGCGCCGGGAGCGATTCGCTTGCTGGTGGAGCAGGGGGAGACGTCTATGTGTTTGGCCGTGGTTCGGGCCGGGACTTTGCCTACGGTGACGGTGAGGATGTCATCAGGTTGATGTCGGATGTGGCGCCATCAGATGTGACCATCACGAGAAGCGGCGCAGCGATATATCTGCGGATCAATGGGACGCAGGATGAGATCGGTACCTATTTAGACCCTAACGATCCCACGCTGCGGATTGGGCAGGTGGAGTTTTCCGATGGCATGATCTGGAGCCAGGCCACGCTGTTTCAAAAAGCACTTTCGATCGTCGGCACAAATGGCCCGGACTTCCTTGATGGTACAAGTCTTCAGGAAACACTGTCAGGTGGACAAGGTGATGATACGTACTACCGGTTCGCGCCCCAGGATACGATCATAGAAGCTTCCAGTGAAGGCCTTGACACGGTTATCGGCCTGGATGGCGTGACGCTTCCCGCGAATGTTGAGAACTTGACGTTGTATGAAGACGGGACCTTAGTCGGTGGGGCTGAACGGGGGACAGGGAATGCGCTGAATAATATCTTGATCGGCAATCATGCGGACAATGTGCTCGATGGAGGAGCAGGCAACGATACGCTCATTGGGGGCTCTATCTTTATCGATGAGTTAGGCGGGGCGCTCGGTGATGGGAGCGACATCCTTATCGGTGGCGAGGGAGACGATTTCTTGCAAGCGTTCGGCGGAGTCGTCAATCCTGATGGGAATGAGATTCCGCTGAGTGCATTTGGGGAAGATCTGTTGATCGGCGGACAGGGAAACGATACCTATGTTGTCTCTCATTCAAACGAGACCATTCTTGAGAGTGTCGGCGAAGGCATCGACACTGTGGTGGCGGGCTTTGAATACACGCTGGGGCAGAACCTTGAGAATCTGAGGCTCACAGGAGGTCGTGCTGGAACTGGGAATGAGCTCGGCAATCTCCTCATCGGTAATTCAGCGGACAATGTCCTTGCGGGTGAGGCTGGAGACGATACTCTCTGGGGGGGAAATGGTCTGAACCCCGACAATCTCAGTGAAACAATCTCGGGCAACGACACACTCATTGGGGGTTCTGGCGACGACACCTATCTCTTCAACCTCGGCGACGGGATCGACACCATTCAGGACACGGTAATGGTGGGTGAAGGTAACCGGGTTCAGTTCGGTGTTGGGATCAGTCGGACCGATCTGGCTTTCACGGAGGACATGGTCGCAAGGACGCTTACGATTCACGTCGGTTCCGGTGGGGCTGACCAGCTGATCTTGACCAACTTCGACTCCGCCGGCGTCAACGGGTCTCTCGTCGTCGAGACCCTGGCGTTTGCCGATGGCCGCACGGCGAATCTGGCCAGCCTGCTCGGCCCATCGATCACGATCACTGGGACGGAGGATGCGGATGTGCTCGTCGGTACCATTGGGAACGACGGGATCGATGCGCTGGGCGGGAATGACACGGTCATTGCCGGAGCAGGGAACGACACGATCACGGGTGGAACCGGGAACGATACGCTCATCGGTGGAGCTGGCGACGATACCTATGTCTTCAATGCCGGCGATGGGATCGATACCATCACCGATGCGAGTGTGCCGGGAGAAGGCAACACCGTTCAGTTTGGGCAAGGGATCGACCCTGCCGGTCTGAGCCTCGATCTGGGCTCGCTGCTGATCCGCGTCGGCGCGACCGGCGACGCGATCCATCTGACGAATTTCGATCCGACCAATGTGCTGGGGCCGAGGACAATTGAATCGTTCCGATTCGCCGACGGGACGGTGCTGTCCTACGATCAATTGATTGCCCGTGGGTTCGATCCGGCCGGTACGGCCGGCCACGACACGATTGCAGGTACGAACGTCGTGGACCGGATCAGCGGCCTAGCCGGTGACGACTCGATTGAAGCTGGCGCAGGACAGGATGTGCTGCGTGGAGGGTCGGGAAACGATACCTACCGGTTCAATCTCGGCGATGGCCTCGACACCATCGAGGATATCGTCGCCGTCGGAGAGGGCAACCGGATTCTCTTTGGCGCGGGGATTGCTCAGAGCGATCTGACATTCACGCACGATGAAGCCGCACGGACGCTGACGATTCAGGTAGGGGCAAGCGGAACGGACCAGCTCCTCCTCACGAACTTCGATCCTACAGGCGCAAACGGCTCTCACGTGGTCGAGACGCTGGCTTTTGCCGATGGCAACATGGTGAATTTGACGGATCTGTTTGTCAACCATGCGCCGAGGCTTACCAATCCGCTGGCCGATCAGACCGTGCCGGAGGATGCGCCGTTTACAGTCGTGGTGCCTTCCACCACCTTTGCCGATGAGGACGCGGGCGATGTGCTGACCTACAGCGCCGGCCTGGCTGACGGGAGCACACTCCCAGCCTGGCTGAGTTTCGATGCGACCACCCGTTCATTCAGTGGCACGCCTGATGATGCCCAAGTGGGGGCGCTGGATCTACGCGTGACTGCCACGGATACGGGCAACCTCACCGTGTCTGATGTCTTCACCCTCACGGTGACGAATGTCAACGAGGCCCCGACGGTCGCCGCTCCGTTGGCCGATCAAACAGCAGTGGAAGATACGCTGTTCAGTCTGGTCGTGCCCGCAGGAACCTTTGCGGACGTGGATGCCGGCGATGTGCTGGCCTACAGCGCCACGCTGGACAACGGGGCTGTGCTTCCCACGTGGCTCAGCTTCGATCCGGCCACGCGGACCTTCAGCGGTACACCGCTAAACGCCGATGTGGGCACGCTCACCATTGCGGTGACGGCGACGGATCTTGGCAGCCTCAGTGCGACGGAGACGTTTGTGCTCGCCATCCAGAACGTCAACGACGCGCCGACGGTGGCGGTGCCGCTGGCCGATCAGCAGGCGGCGACAGGTGCGCTGTTCATCGTGGTTGTCCCAACCGGAACGTTTGCCGATCTCGATGCCGGCGATACCCTGACCTATAGTGCGACGCTGGCCAACGGTGCCGCGCTGCCCACCTGGCTGAGCTTCAATCCAGCGACGCGCATGTTCAGCGGCACACCTCAAGGGAGCGACATCGGCGCACTCGATGTCCGCATCATCGCGACCGACCAGGGGAACCTCAGTGTGGCGGACGTCTTCGCGCTGACGGTGACGGTTCAGGACCTGGTCCTGACGGGGACTGCCGGCAATGATGTGCTGACGGGCGGGGCCGGCCACGATCAGCTGTTCGGGTTGGCGGGCAACGATACGTTGCAAGGGGGTGCCGGGCATGACCTCCTCGACGGCGGAACGGGGGCTGATTCGATGACGGGCGGCGCCGGCAATGACACGTATGTGGTCGAGCATTTCTTTGATGTGGTCACGGAAGCCGCGAATGAGGGCACCGACCAGGTGCAGAGTGCGCTGCTGGCCTACCAGCTGGGGGCCAATGTCGAGAACTTGACGCTGACGGGCACCGGCCCGAGCGCGGGGATCGGCAATGGGCTGTCCAATGTGCTGACCGGCAACAGCGGGGCCAACTTGCTCGACGGCAAGGGCGGGGCCGATACGATGGCCGGTGGCGCAGGGGACGACCTCTATATGGTGGATCATACCGGCGACACCGTGATCGAACAGGCCAATGAAGGCGCGCTCGATTCGGTCACGAGTTCGGTGACGTACAGCTTGAGCACCCACGTCGAGAATCTCGTATTGACGGGATCGGCGGCCATCAACGGCACCGGCAACGCGCTCGACAATGTCCTCACCGGCAATAGTGCCGCCAACGTGCTCGCCGGGTTGGACGGCCACGACACCTATGTGATCGGCGCGGGCGATACGGTGATCGAAGCCGCGAATGGAGGCACGGACACGGTCGTCAGCGGCATCACGCACACCCTTGCGACCAACGTGGAGAATCTGACCTTGATCGGATTCAGCGCCGTCAACGGCACCGGCAATAGCTTGAACAATACGATGACCGGCAACCGCGCCAATAACATGCTGAGCGGCGCCGGTGGCAACGACACCCTGCGTGGTGGTCTGGGGAACGACCAGGTGAATGGAGGTGCCGGCAACGATACCGTCTTGTTCGGTCGTGGCGATGGGCAGGATCTCGTCCAGGACAACAGCGGGACGGCAGACAAGATTCTGTACGACGCAGGCATCAATCCCTTGGATCTTGTGTTGAGCCGCCAGGCGAACGATCTGCGGCTCACGATTCATGGCAGCACCGACCGTGTGACGATTCAGAATTGGTATAGCGCTCCTGCCACGGCCCAGGTTGAAACGATCCAGGCAGGCAACGGGCAAACGATGTTGAACTCGCAAGTCGATCAGCTCATCCAGGCGATGGCCACCTTCACGACGCAGACGGGCCTCACCTGGGACCAGGCCATCGATCAACGGCCGCAGGATGTGCAGACGGTCTTGGCGGCCAGTTGGCAGTGAACGGTGCAGGGGAAATGGTGAATGGTGGATGGTTCATGTTGAATGGGCAGGATGGGACGAGATAGAAACGCGAGACGTGAACCGTGAACCGTGAACGGTATTGGGGGCCATCTCGTTGTCGCCCTGTCTCTCTAGTTCCGGACGAGATGGACCGGAGCGACCAGACAGACGAGCGATGCGTCAACTGCGACTCTGAGCGAGGTCGAGGACTTCGGCGATGAGCACGTTACCGGAACAGATTGAGGAAGGTTCGTGGGGAGACGATCTGGACTCCACGAAAGTGTTTGAGAGGCTGCAGATGGCGCTTGTCGCCCGTAATCAGATAGTCCGCGCGTGCACTGACGGCGCATTCCAGGATGCGATGGTCGGGTTCATCCCCTACCACACCGTCGAAATGGAGGGTTGGAAGGATACGGCCACTGAGAGCACGCAACTCCGCGATCGCGTCACGAACCTGAAGATCGCTCCAACCAAACTTGTCGCGCAAAGTTCGGCGCAGCTCACGCTCAATCGGCGGGGAATGGTAGAGCGCGATCAGGCCGGATCGGGCCATGCTGAGAATCGTCTCGCAGGGTCCTCCGAACAGCAGAGCCGAGATGTAAATATTGGTGTCCGCAACCGCGGTGATCACCGCGGTCTCATCCGTGCGCGGGTCGGTCGGTGCCGGATGAACCGCTCGAGGTCGGCTTCCGTCTTGATGCCAAGGCGCTTGGCGGTCTCAGCGCCCCACCGGCGAAGCCGCTGCCAACGCCGTGAGGTGAGGTATTGCCGCAACGCCGCCTCAACGAGCTTCGCCGGAGTCGTGGCCTCCGCGCTTGCCGCGCGTTTGGTCTCACGCACCAGATCGTTCGGAAGCACAATCGTCATTGGTTTCGGCGTTGCCATCGTCGTGTGTCCTCTTCAGCGTCAGATCGTGTCGTTAGCTTGGGCTAGGAGACGGGGTTCTGTCAAGCAACAGAACCCGAGTTGACGCCATGCCAACCGACGTAGGGAGGGGTGCTCCTCCATCTGATTCAACACCACCACCAGCGACATCTGGAACTACGGATACAGGCCTCATCTGTCTCCTGATCATCGCCCGGTACTACGATCTTCCCGCAGACGGGTCACAGTTGCGCCATCAGTTTGCCCAGTCTGGGCAGACGCTTTCCGACACCGGGCTCCTGCGCGCGGCGAAACATCTTGGGTTGAAAGCGGGATCGCTCGCGACGACATGGAGCAAACTGGCGGGGACGCCCTTTCCCGCGATCGCGAAGCGCACAGACGGCCGGTATGTCGTGCTGGCGAAGTTTGAGGGCGACAAGGCGCTGATCCAAGACCCTGTGGCCGGGCGGCCGTTGGTGCTCTCGCGCGAGCAGTTTGAGTCGGCCTGGACCGGTGAGCTGTTGCTCTTTACGAAGCGGGCCAATCTGCGCCTGCACGATCTGAAATTCGATTTCACCTGGTTCATTCCCTCCATCGTGAAGTACCGGAAGTTTCTCGGCGAAGTGCTCGTCGCCTCGTTCTTCCTGCAACTCTTTGCACTGCTGACCCCGCTATTCACCCAAGTCGTCATCGATAAAGTCCTCGTCCACAAGGGGTTCACGACTCTCCATGTGCTGGCGATCGGCATGATCGGATTGGCTGTGTTTGACGCACTCCTCGGCGGATTACGTACCTATCTGTTTTCCCATACGACCAATCGCATTGATGTCGGGCTCGGCGCCCAGCTGTTCCGCCACATTCTGGCGCTCCCGCTGGCGTATTTCGAAGCGCGACGGGTGGGCGACACGGTGGCCCGGGTGCGCGAACTGGAACAGATCCGTCAGTTTCTGACGAGCCATTCGGTCACGGTAGTGTTGGATGTGCTGTTCACGGTGGTCTTTCTTGCCGTGATGTGGCTGTACAGTCCGATGCTGACGGGCGTGGTGATGGTGTCGTTGCCGTTCTATGCCTTCTTGTCGATTGCGATTACCCCGGCGATCCGGGCCAGGCTTCATGAAAAGTTCAATCGCGGCGCGGAGAACCAGTCCTTCCTGGTCGAGGCGGTTAGCGGGATTCAGACGGTGAAGGCCATGGCCGTCGAGCCGCCGTTGTTACGCAAGTGGGAGGAGCAACTGGCCGGCTATGTGCGCGCCAGCTTTCGTGCGACGAGTCTGATTACGGTGGCAAGCCAAATTGCGACCTGCATCCAGAAAGTCACTGTCGTCGCGGTGCTCTGGGTCGGAGCCTATCGCGTGATCGAAGGGGATCTCAGTATCGGGCAGTTGATCGCCTTTAATATGCTGTCGGCCCAGGTGACCGGCCCGCTGTTACGCCTCGTCAATCTCTGGCAGGAGTTTCAGCAGGTCGGGATCTCGGTGCAACGGCTCGGGGATGTGCTCAATACGCAGCCGGAGCCGTCCTACAACCCGAACCGGACCACATTGCCGCAAGTCGCCGGGCAGGTCGTGTTTGAAGGGGTGACCTTTCGGTACCGCCCGGACGGGCCGGAAGTGCTGCGCAAGATCTCGTTTATCGTGGCGCCTGGCGATGTCATCGGTATTGTCGGGCGGTCGGGGTCCGGGAAGAGCACCATCGCCAAATTGATTCAACGGCTCTATGTGCCGGAACGGGGCCGCATTCTGGTCGACGGCGTCGATCTGGCGCAGGTCGATCCTGCCTGGCTGCGCCGGCAGGTGGGTGTCGTCCTGCAAGAAAACTTTCTCTTCAACCAATCTGTTCGCGACAACATTGCGTTGACGGATCCCGGGCTGGCGATGGAGCAGGTGATGCAGGCGGCGAAGCTGGCCGGGGCGCACGAGTTCATCCTGGAATTGCCGGAAGGCTACGACACGATGGTGGGGGAACATGGCTGCTTGCTGTCAGGCGGACAACGGCAGCGGATTGCCATTGCCCGCGCGTTGGTGGCGAATCCCCGCATTCTGATCTTCGATGAAGCGACGAGCGCGTTGGATTATGAATCAGAGGCGATGATTCAGCAGAACATGGCGCACATCTGCAACGGGCGCACGGTATTCATTATTGCGCATCGTCTCAGTACCGTGCGGCCGGCTCATTGTATCTACGTGATCGACAAAGGCGAAGTAGTGGAATCTGGCTCGCATGAGGAGTTGGTGCAGCTCAAGGGATTCTATGCCCGGCTGTGTCGGCATCAGGATGGCGTGCGGCCGGTGCCGGCGTAAGGAGTCATGACTCAGGAGAGCGGGGGATTGCAGATGGCGTTCGGCGCAGTGGCACGACATTGGGCGGTCTGGAAAGCGGCCTGGCAGACGGAAAAGGGGCCAGGAGCCTTGGGGGCAGGGTTCCTGACCCCCTCGTCACGTACCACGGAGTTTCTTCCGGCTGTGCTCGAGATTCAGCAGTCGCCGCCGTCGCCGATCGGCCGGGCGATTCTGTGGACCATCGTGGCGGTCTTCACCTCCGCGGTGCTCTGGGCCTCCTTCGGATGGATCGATATCGTCGCGACGGCGCAGGGCAAGATCATCCCCAGCGGCTATTCCAAAGTGATCCAGCCCTATGAAACGGGTGTGATTGCGGCGATCCATGTGCTGGACGGGCAGGTGGTGAAGAAAGGCGATGTCCTGATTGAGTTAGACCCCACGCAGAATCGTGCGGACCATGATCGGGCTTCCAATGAATATCGTGCGGCCAGGGTGGAGGCGGCGAGACTGCGCGCACTGATTGCAGGACAGCCGACCTTTGAGGCGCCTGCTGATGCCGATCCGCCATATGTGGCGCTGCAACAGCAGTTGCTGATCGATCATCTGGCCGAATATCACGCGAAAGTGGCGGCGGCCCAACACCTCGTTGACCAGCGCCGATCCGCCTTGGAGCAAACCCGCGAGAATGTGATCAGGCTTGAAGCGACCGTTCCTATGGAGACGGAGCGCGCTGAGGCGTACAAGAAGCTGCTCGAACACGATGCCGTCACCAAGATGGATTTTCTGCAGGCCGAAGGGCAGCGCATCGACAAGGTGCAGGAGCTGGCCGGCCAACGGAACAAGGTAAAGCAGGATCAGTCGGCGCTGGCTGAGGCCGAGAAGCACTATCGCGCAATGGTGTCGGAATTCCAGCAAACTAAGCAGGTCGAACTCTCCACCACCGAAACCAAAGCCTCGTCGCTTGTGCAGGACGTGACCAAGGCCGGCCAGAAGGCGGAGTTACAGCGGCTGACGACCCCGATTGACGGCGTGGTTCAACAGTTGGCCGTCCATACGGTCGGTGGCGTGGTCACGCCGGCGCAGCAATTGGTGCTCGTCGTGTCGCAAGAGCATCCGGTGGAAGTCGAGGCGCAGGTGGAAAACAAAGACGTGGGGTTTGTAAAGGAAGGCCAGCCGGTCGAGATCAAAGTCGAAACCTTTCCCTTCACGCTCTATGGGACGATCCCCGGTCGTGTGTTGACGGTGTCCGACGATGCCGCGCCGATTGAAAAAGTCGGCCTGATGTATCCCACCCGCGTGAGTATGGATCGAGGCACGATTCACGTAGAGGGCAAACAGGTGAATTTGACTCCTGGAATGGCGGTGACCGTCGAAATCAAAACCGGCCAGCGGCGGATCATCGAGTATCTGCTGAGTCCCTTGCTGAAATCCGTGAAAGAAAGTCTGCGGGAACGATGATGCGACTTGGGGTGCTGACTGTGGCAGCCGGTCTCGTCGCCCTCGTGCTGCACCACGGCGTGTGGGCTGCTGAGACGACCGGGGCTGTTGCTCCCCTTCCGCCGGCTGTGCTTACTCTGACGCTGCGTGAGGCGCTCACTGCGGCGGTCGATAATAATCCCGACGTGCAGCTCTATAAGGAACGGATTGCAGCCGCGCAGGGACAGGTGCAGACGCAATTGGGCAGCCTCCTGCCCAATTTGGCAGGCACGGTTCGGCAGACGCGGCAAACGCAGTTTCTCGGAACCTTCGGGCTTGCTCCTCAGCGGACCGATCCGTTCAGTATCTTCGATGGGCGGGTGAATGCGTCGCAAAATCTCTTCAGCGTCAGTCTTATCCAGCGGTGGCGCGCGTCGCGCGAATCACTGCATGTGACCGAGTTTGAGTCAGACAGCCGGAAGTACGATGTCATGGCCAGTGCCGCGTTAGCCTACATGGAAGGGCTGAAGGCCATGGCGATGGTGAAGATGCATGAGGCCAATCAGCGGGTGATGGAAGAATTGCTTGTGTTGGTGAAGCAACGGCAGCGCGGCGGGGTGGCGACGGGATTGGACATCGCCCGGCTCGATGCTCAGATTGCGACCGAGCGGCAGTTGGCATCTACCTCCCGTTATGAGGTCGAGCACAGCAAGCTCACGTTGCTCAACCTGTTGGCGATTCCCTACGACGTCAAGCTGGCACTGACGGATGACCTCAAGAGAGAGATCGGGGAGGTTCTTGATACGCAGGATGCTGTGGAGAGTGCTTTGAGTGCTCGACCGGAAGTGCAGGCGCAGTTCACCCGGGTGAAGGCGTCGGAGCTGACCTACTCATCCATAACCGGCGAGCGTCTCCCTTCGCTGGTCGCGCAGGGAGACTACGGGCTGATCGGAAACCGTTGGAACAATTCGCTCGACACCTACAATATGGCGCTCTTACTTCAGATTCCCATTTTCGACGGCGCGCAGCGGGAAGGGCGTATTGCCGAATCTAGAAGCCAGTTGAGGCAGGAAGCCCTCCGCATGCGGGCGGTAATTAACCAGGTAAAGATGGAAGTGCACGATGCTTTGGCCGCCGTCGCCGCGGCCAGAGAGCAGGCGGCGATTGCGCAGGCGGGGTTGCAGATGGCGACGAAGGAACTCGACCTTGCACGGGAACGTTACGCGGTGATCACCGCTGCCAGCTACTTCGAACTGACGAATGGACTGACCAGTGTGGCTAGAGCCAGAGAGAATCTGGTCAACGCGCTGTTCCAACTCAACGCTGCCCGCGTGAATCTCGCTCGCTCGACCGGCTCGCTGAATACGCTCCAGTAAGTAGTTTGCGGTGTGAGCATGCCCGGATTGCCTGCGCGGAGGACTGTAGCGCATCACTCTTGGGCCGCAAGGTTTGTTCTAAGTTAGCCTAGGTTACTGGAGGGGGATCATGACGCTGATGGCGCCGCCGAGGTCGCCTTCTTTGCCGCCTTCTCGCGCATACCCGGAGATGTCCCGTTCGCCTTTCGGTTCCCCGTGGCAGACCAGGCAGGATTTCTCATAGTAGAGCGGGAGCATCAAGCGAGCACTGCGTCCTCCGTCCACCAGCTCGCTGATGATTTGGTGCTTGCTGGATCCGGAAGAGGAACCGCCGAACCGTTCGAAGGCAGCCGTCTCATAGTCGTCGGGCTTGTTGTTTAGATTCCGCACCAAATGGTCGGGTGCAGTCTGCTTCATATAGATCGGTGAAAACTTTTGAAACCGGGCGGCGGTCTCGGTGCCGAAAGTCGCCGGGATGAGGCCTTTGTATCGCATCGCTGGAAGGCTGAGTACGGGTTGGTAACTTTGGATGGTTCCAATGCTGTCTCTGAGGAGTTGGGCAAGAAGCGGCTTAGCCATTGGCGGGACAGTCGCACCTTCCAGGGTATTCAGTGCGATTCCGGTCTGCCGCTGGAACTCAGCTTGCACTTCTTGTTCAAATAATTCCGGCGTGAATTTCTTGTCTGTCTGATTCGGAGTATTGATGAGGTCCTGGTGCTTGGCGATCGTGACCCGCCCGGAATCCAGTAGGATCGCCAACAATCGTGCCGTTTCCAGCGCGTCTTCTTGTTGGCCTCCGAACAGGCGGGATGATAGGACGGCAAGGGTGAACAGCGCCATTGCCACGAGAAGCCGGAATCGATGCGTCTTCATACGGTAACCATCCCTTTCCTTCCAGGCACTGATATCCGTCGGGGGTGATACCCTACCGCGTCGGGACTGCGCCTGGCCACTCCTCAAAAGAGGGGAGTGGAAGCCGCACGAGAGCGTTTTTATAGGGTTTGGGTGGGTTACGGTATGGGGACCAAGGCACGGGCGTCCCGGGCCGGCAGATTGCGTGCGAGGGATGAGGCCGCTGGTGCGCTGTATGCGATGGCGCGTTGAATCGGAGCGGCGGAAGAGTGGGCCGTCGTTCCGGACTCTACGCTGCCATCGCCAGTGGGTAGATGAACGAGAGGGTGTCTTGCAGTTGGCTTTGGGCTTCGGTGAGCAGAGCCGGGCGCTCGTCGGGATTGAACTTCGTACAGGAGAGTGAGAAAGGATCAAAGACTGGAGGCTGCTTGGCGCGGATGGGGTCTAATTCAGCGTGATCGGCGACGGCGCCGGCGAGGTGGACGATTGACGCATGGAGATTGTACTCCCCGGCTTCATTCGGACTCAGTTGATGGCGAATAGCCTGTTCGATCTGGCCCGGCATGCCCCAGAAGCGAATCAATTCTGCGCCGACTTCGGTGAAGTCGAAGCCGATGTTCGACTGTTCCACTTCCGCCAGCGCGGTGCCGAAGTTGCCCGCTTCGACAAGGGCCGACTGGGCCCGTTCCGGAATCGTCTGATACAGCACCAAGTGGCCGATATCCCGCAGCAGGCCTTCGATAAAGAACCGCTCGCTGTCCTCGATTCCACAGGCCTTCGCAATCTTGCCGGCCAGCAAGGCGCAGAGGACGCTCTTGCGCCAGTAGGCCGGCAGATCCATCAAGTCCGAGGTCATGCCACTGAAGGTTCGTCCGATGGTGGTGGCCGCGACCAGGTCGCTGACGGCTTGCATCCCGATCAGATTCACTGCGCGGGTCATGGTATCAATCTGTTTGGGAAATCCGTAGAGCGGGCTATTGACGATGCGCAGCAGCCGGGCGGAAATCGCCGGGTCGAGCTTGAGCGCGTTGGCCAAGTCATCCATGGTCGAGGTCGAGTCGTCGACGACGTCGCGCACGCGAAAATAGATTTCAGGAAGCGTGAAGATGTTCGAGCAGGATTGGACGAGTTCTTGTGCTGACGACATTGCCGTGCACCCTCCCTACTTCATAGATCCGGGACTGGTTCGAAGAGGCTCTCGGCTATCTCTATCGGTTGTGACCCAGTCGAACTAAAGGGGGAGGCAGAATAAATCTGTGGAGGCGGGTCGGGAGGCGGCGGAAATGGCTGGTGATGCGGGCTATTTCACCAGCCAGACACGATAGGTTTTGCTGCCGGCCGGTTTTGTCACTTTGAGGACGGCGATGGCTCCGGGATTCATGACATCATCGCCGGTGGCCGTGCGCCGGGCCGGGTAGCGCTCGGTCTTCATGAGCAAGCCCTGATCATCATAGAAATCTACCATAATATCCGCCGATTCCCGTAACCCGCCCTGATAGTGGGTGCCGAGCCAGTCCAGCCGCTTGAGGGCTTGGTATTGAATCGCAATGGCGCCCGTGGCGTCTTCCTTCACAGCAAGGATCCGCAACACACGGTTCTGGTCGATCCCTTCCGTCGGCGAAGGGCCGCTGGTCAGCTGCGTGCGAATGACACGCGCGCTCTCGTCTGTCTGGAGATACCCATGGACTCGGCAGGAGATGGTTCGTCCCTGTTCAGATTGTTCGACGATCTGGGGGTCGTGAACATGACGATTCGCAAGGGTATACGACAGCTCACGCAAGAGGGGGGAGTCGATCACGGAGGCGGTGGATTCCCGATAGAGGGACGAGCTGATGACGGCCTGGCGCCAGGCTTCCCGACAGGCCAGCGCTTTGGCGTCGGCGACAGACTCTGATTCGCGCGCGGCATACCGATACTCGCCGATGATTTCAAGCCGGCCGTTCGTGGCTTCCGCCGCTTGCACCGGAAGAGGAATGCCGATCAGTGCGGAGAGGAGCAGGACACCGGTGGTGGAGTGACGGACAGCCATAACGCCTCCTCTGAGGTGGACGAACGAGAAACGACTCAACCTTCGTCGCCGATACATGTCATGCTACCACGCGAGTTACGCACTCACAACGGTGGCCCGGTCGGTTTGGCGAGCGCTTCAAGTACCGCTTGGACGGTGAGCGGGCTGCAGCCCTCGGATCGATTATTCACGAGGACATACGAGGACCGTCCATCCCCCGCTGCTTGCGTCACAAGCGCGATGGTCTCCTGCCGCATACGCGGTTGCGGTTGCACGATGCGATCGTAGGGGGCGTAGCGTTCGACCGCTGTGTCATAGGCCAGCCCCAGCGGGGTCAGGAGTCGAAGGACGGTGAAGGGGGCGGTGAATGTGCCGGCCATTTTCTGATGTTGTTCGGACAGCGGGGGCATGGCCGTCCAGTGATTGTAGACATGGGCCACGCCGTGCGCTCGAAGTATGTCGTGATAGCGCGGGCCGAGGATGGCGGGATTTCTCACTTCGGTCGCGTAGGCGGGGCCGGGTGGCAGCTGTTCGAGAAACCGGTCGAGCTGTTGCAGAAAGACGGCTGGATCAAGGCCCCAGCGCTGAAACTCGAAGATGAAGGGGCCGAGCTTTTGGCCCAAGCCCTCCAAGGCCGGCTGCAGGACGAGGTCACGAAAGGTGCCGAGCTCAAGAAACCGCGGATTGGGCTTGCCGGCCTTCGCGCCGTATCGCGGTAGGTTGGCATAGGCGGGGACGGTGATCTCTTCCCACACTTTCTGGCAGAAGCGGAACTCGTCCGGCACTTGCTCGGCGTAGTGGGCAAGTTGCTTGACGCTGGCCGGTCGGTAAAATGAATGATCGATGCCGACGGTGGTGAAGAGGGGCGTGTCGTATATGCGATACGCGGCGTACTCTGCGAGCGTGTCCTGGCTGAACCGACTTTTCGGATAGGTTCGATGGTAGACGAGTCCTTGCCAGCCTTCGTAGGCCCATGAACTCGTGCCGAAGCGGGGAACCGTCGTATCCACTGGCATTCCGAATAGTCAGAAATAGTCTACGGAAACAATAGGATAGCTTGACTTACTGATGGTCGTCACGCACACTCTCCGACATGTACGACCTGCCGGAAGCTGAACTCCTGTACCTTCTTTCCGACCGTGCCGGCATCGCCGCAGATTACCACGACATTGCCGGGACCCGCCATGTGATGACCGATGACACTCGTCGAGCCATTCTTTCGGCCATGGGGTTTCGCGTGGGTGATCGTACCGCGCTGATTGAAGAACTCACCGCCTGGGATCAACGGCCGTGGGTACAGGGCTGCGACCCGGTCTGTGTGGTGCGGACTGGTCAAGCGCCTCGCAACTGGCCGTTGCACGTGCGTTGCGAGCCCTCGGATGACGGGCAGCTTCACGTCCATTGGATGGTGTCCGGCGAAAGTGGCGAAAAGCACGGTGAGTGGAAAGAGGGGCCGGGTCTTCCGATTCATGAAGCGCGGCTGATCCAGAATCGTCGCTATGTCCGGCTGGCGTTTCCCCTGCCGCAGGATCTGTCGATCGGATATTACGATGTGAAAATCTGGGTGCAGGGAGGATCGGCGACGGTCGAACTTCAGTTCCGTCTGATCGTGGCTCCGGCGCGTTGCTATGTCCCTGAATCGTTTCATGCCGGCACGCGGACTTGGGGGCTCGCCCTGCAACTGTACTCGCTGCGCAGCGAACGGAACTGGGGGGTCGGAGATTTTGGAGATTTGTCCACGCTCGTCGAGTGGGCGGGCAGGCAGTTGGGCGCCGGTGTCATCGGGTTGAACCCCTTGCACGCCCTGAAGAACACCAGGCCCTATCACATCAGTCCCTATTCGCCGAGCAGTCGGCTCTATCTCAACGAGCTCTATATCGATATCGACCGGGTGGCTGAAGCCAAGACCACGCCGGATGTGCAGAATCGCCTGGCCGATCCCGCCTTTCGCGCGCAACTCACGAAGGCTCGGACGAGCGAGTATGTGGACTACGAAGCGGTCTCGGCGCTCAAGCGGACGGTGCTGGATCTCTGCTATCGGACCTTTCTGCGTGACAACTTTGAGGGGATGGAGCCGGAGCTGAAGCCGACGACGGCCCGCGGCTGGTTCTTTCATTCCTACGTTCAGCAAGAGGGGACGCCGCTGGCTGAGTATGCGCTCTTTCAGGCGCTCGAAGATGAGCGGCAATTTGTGCAGTCCCGCTCAGTCGTGTGGGCGGATTGGCCGGAAGTCTATCGCGTGCCCACGAGCGACGCGGTCGCCGAATTCAAGCGCCGGCATATGAAGCGGGTGCGGTTCTTTCAGTATGTGCAATGGGTGGCGGCTGAGCAACTGATCGCTGTGGGGTTGCAAGCCGACGAGGCCGGGATGCCGTTGGGTTTGTATCACGACCTCGCGCTGGGCAGTGATCGCTATGGGGCCGACGGATGGCGATTCCAGGAGGTATTGGCGCATCAGGCCGATTGTGGGGCCCCACCCGACGCCTTTGCGCCGGAGGGGCAGAATTGGGGGTTGTCGCCGTCCGATCCGGTGAAGCTGCGCGCCAGCGGCTATCAGTTCTTCATCGAACTGCTCCGGACGAATCTGCGGTACGGCGGGGCGATTCGCATCGATCATGTGATGGCCTTATTCCGGCTCTTTTGGATTCCGCGCGGGATGCCGGCCTCCAAGGGGACCTATGTGCATTATCCGGCGGACGATCTCCTCGCGATTCTCGCGTTAGAGAGCATGCGGGCCAAGACGCTGGTGATCGGCGAAGATCTGGGAACGGTGCCCGATTGGGTGCGTGATCGGCTGGCCGCGGCCGGCGTGCTTTCGTATCGTGTCCTCTATTTCGAACGGAACGGGGACGGCAGTCTGAAGTCCCCTTCGGCCTATCCCGCTCAATCGCTCGGGGTCGTGACGACCCATGATTTGCCGACACTGAGCGGCTACTGGGACGGCACCGATATCGAGACGCGCGTCAGCCTGGGGCTCTGTGCGAGCGAGGAGGCTCGTCGGGGCGCGCTCGCTGAACGGCAAATCGACAAGGCTCGGTTGCTCGCGGCGTTGAAATCCGAGGGCCTCCTGCCGAATGGCCTGTCGGACGATCCGGCACAGAGTCCGGTGATGACCGCGGATCTGACGGCGGCGCTGCATCTCTATCTCGCGCGCACGCCCTCCTGGGTCGTCCTCGCGAACGTGGAAGATGTGCTCGGTCAACGGGCGCAGACCAATGTGCCCGGCACCGTCGATCAGCATCCCAACTGGTCCAGGAAATTGACTGCGACCGTCGAGCAGATGGTGCAGGATTCCCGCTTCGCGTCGCTCGCCGCGCAGTTGCGTTCAGCCCGTCCACTTGTGTAAGAACGAGGGGCGCGCGCGCATCGGTCCTTCTGCCCCTTCCACCGGAGTGAGTGCTGCACGATGAAGACCCGCAATTGGCTGGTGCTGAGCATTGCCGGCGCCTGTTTCCTGACCATCGTCATTATCGAAAAGCTTGCACCGGCAAACGTCGTCGGCGCCTACGGCTATGTGCTGCCCATTCTCCTTGTGGCGATCCTGCGCAATCGGACGCTGATGCTGGTGACGGTGTTGGCCTGCGTGGTAGCGACCTATGCCGGGCTTCTTCAGCCGACGAAGCCGGGCCGCTTTCAATCCGCCGTGATCAATCGCACGGTGGTCGTCGGCGTGTTGCTGATTGTGGCCTATATCGGCATGAGCTGGGAGGAACGGAAGGCCCGGGAAGAAGCGGCCCGCGCCGCGCTGGCCCGGCAAACGGAAAATCTGTTGCGCGCCAATGCGCAGTTGGTCGACGTGAAGGATCAGCTCAACCGGTCTGAACGGCTCGCGGCCGTCGGGCAACTGGTGGCGTCGGTTGCGCATGAGGTGGGCACGCCGTTGCATTCGATCGCCTGGCACGTCCAGGCGTTGGCGGAAGAGCCGACGGTCACGCCGGATATGAAGAAGCGCATCGATGTGATCGACGGGCAGCTGACGCGCGTGGTCGGCATTATTCAGGATCTCTTGTCCTCGACCCGGCAGCGGAAGCCCGATCCCACCTGGTTGCCGGTCGACCATGTCGTGAGTCCTGTGGCGGCGTTGATGGAACCGGCCTTTCAAGCGAAGGGGGTGGCGCTCCGGGTTGAACTCGGGGACGCATTGCCGCTGGTTTGGGCCGATGCCGAAAAGCTGCATCAAGTGCTGGTCAATCTATTTGCCAACGCCATCGCGGCGACGTCGGAGGGCGGGACCGTCACGATCAGTGCCGGTAGTCGAGCGGCCACACCAGAAGAGATCGAAGTGGGCTTGCGTGTGGGGAATGCGACGTTCACCACGATGATCACGATCATCGTCAGTGATACGGGCTCGGGTATGCCGGAGGAGGATCTCCAGAAAGCGTTTACGCCGTTCTTTACGACGAAGGCGATTGGGAAGGGGACCGGTCTGGGGTTGTTCATTAGTCGAGAAACCGTACAGGCGCATGGCGGGACGCTCACGCTGGAGAGCGAAGTAGGGAAAGGGACCAGGGTTGTGATATCGTTGCCCGGACAAAGTGCAGTAGCCACATCACTGATCTAGGGGGCGGAATGCCGGCAGCAAAGATTCTCGTGATCGATGACGACGCCGTGGCCCGCGAACTGCTGGCCGATGCCTTGAAAAAAGACGGGCATGAGGTGGAGTCCTTTTCCAACGGGACGGATGCGCTGGCTCGCGGGCAACAGACGGTGTTCGACCTCGTGCTCACGGATATTCGCATGGGGACCGTGGATGGACTGACTGTCTTGCGGGAGTTCAAACGGTTCAGCCCGGATACTTCCATCGTTCTGCTCACGGCGTTCGGATCATTGGAGGGAGCGATCGAGGGAATCAAGCAGGGGGCCTTCGATTATCTGGCCAAGCCCTTTCGAAAGGAAGAGGTAAAGCTCGTTGTTCAGCGCGCGCTCGACCATTGCAAATTAGTGAGGGAAAACAAGCGCTTCAGAGTGGAACTGAAAGAAAAAGAAGAGTGGTCTCCATTGGTCGGAAGCAGTCCGGCCATGCTGGATGTCTATAAGCTGGTGGCTCGCGTCTCGGAGAGCCGCAGCACCGTGTTGCTCCAGGGAGAAAGCGGGACCGGGAAAGAACTCATTGCCCGGGCGATTCATGCCAATAGCCCACGGCGAGACAAGCCCTTCATTCCGGTGAATTGCGGCGCCTTGCCCGACACGCTGCTGGAGTCCGAGATGTTCGGCCATGAGAAGGGGGCCTTCACCGGCGCGGTGGGACTGAAGGCCGGCCTGTTTGAAGCGGCGACGGGTGGGACGCTGTTTCTCGATGAGATCGGCGAACTCGGGCCGGCGCTGCAAGTGAAGCTGCTGCGAGTCATGCAGGATCAGGAAGTCCGGCGCGTGGGAGGCACGACGTCCGTCAAAGTCGACGTTCGCATCATTGCCGCGACGAATCGCGATCTGGAGCAACTCGTTAAAGAAGACAAGTTTCGAGACGATCTGTTTTATCGCTTGAACGTAGTGCGGATAACCCTGCCTTCGCTGGTGGACCGCAAAGAAGATATTCCGATGCTGGCCCACCATTTTCTCCAGAAGTATGTCGGCGGGACGCCGTCAGGGGTGCGCGGATTTCTGCCGGAAACGATGGCGTTGCTCAAGGAGTATCGGTGGCCGGGCAATGTGCGGGAGCTGGAGAACGCGGTGGAGCGCGCGGTGTCGTTGAGCCACGGCCCCTTAGTCACGCCGGACGATTTGCCGGAAAGTATCCGGACTGCTGCGCAGGTGGACGCGAAAGCCCCCGCAGCGCCTGAAGGGGATGAGGTCTGTCTGACGCTCGAAGAAGTGGAAAAGCGGCATCTGATCCGTGTCCTGAAGGAAATGAAGGGGAACAAGGTGAAGGCGGCCAAGATCCTGGGCATCGACCGCCGGACACTCTACCGGATGGCGGAACGGTTCGGACTTGATTTGGGGGACGATCCCGAGGCCGGTGACAAAGAGCCGGCAGAGAAGTTATAGCAAGTGCAGGACGTTCTTGATGAGCCGCAATTGATTGTCGGCACCTTGGGGCAACGCGCTGGGAACCTGATCCCAGCTGGTAAAGATCCCGTCTTTTCCCTCTGACCGCACTTCCAACTTGAGTGCAGTGTTCTGCTCATCAGCGGCTGTCACCGTCGCATTCACCCGGCTCTTGATCGTGCCGAAGCGCCAGCGATAGAGCCAGTTCCAGGGGCCATGCATTTCTTCCCGATAGCTGGTTTCCAACGTGGAGTCATTCTTCCAGTCGACATCGTAGCCGCCGTCGGTGAGGACCTGTGTGAGGGCGGTTTTGACGGTATCGAGCGGGGCTGCCAGGCGAGTGTCGATGAGATCGGTCGGAAGGGGATGGGGCGCTCCGCTGCAACCGATCATCAGCGCTATGGTTGCGAGGAGGAGGCCTGTTCGCAGAATCATTTGGCGTTGCTTTCCGGTGTACGGTAGACGAGGTGCGTATCGGTTTGCGTCACGCCTTCAATGCCATGAATCTTGCTCAGGACCAGCTGTGTCAGTGCATCCTGATCGGCCACGTCGGCGACGACAATGATGTCCGGTTTTCCCCAACAAGGATCAATGGTCTTGATCGCTTTGATCTGCCCCAGCGCCTTCACGACGCTGGACGTCAATCCGGGACTCACATTGATCATGATGTAGGCCCGGTCGGACATCAGGGGCGCTCCCGCGTTTGGCGCGTGAATCGTAAAGGGAATAGCCGGTGGACCGGGCTGCGGCTCACCGTAGCGAACTCCCTGCGGCGGTGTCAATACGGACGTGGCGCGGGCGGAGGAGGCAGCGACGGATTTTGGTTTTCTTGGCATAGTTGTTCGGGTCTCACTTCGGCGCGACGAGGACGTCCACAGTGAAGGCGTCGCTCACGCTGGTTAGGTCCGTTTCGAGCCGCGTCGGACTGCCGATGCGCCCCTCCGGATCGTAAATAAAACAGAACAAGTGGACACAGGGGTGACGCGAGGCGTAGTGGGCGGCGTCGGCGGCAACCTGCTCGGCCAACTCCTTGGTGGTCAGGCCGGAGCGGGTTTTCTTGGCGACCACGGCAAGGCGGTCCCGATTCAAGAGCAGGGTCGTGCGCGTCGAGCCGCCGGCGTAAGGCGGCGTCCATTCATCGGCGCCCACTTCATCGAATTCCAATTTCAACAACGCGCACAGCAAATCTTGCAGATCGTAGTCGTCTTCCACTTCCAGCGTCGTGCGATAGTCCTTCCGCAAGCGGAGTTGCCGGGCTACGGCGTGAAAGCGCAGGCAGACCTTCCGGAGTGCATCGACCGGATCCGCCGTGGGCGGTTCTCTGCGTGTTACGACGGCGGGCGCGGCCGGTGTCGGAGTCGGATGTGGCAAGGGGACCGGAGATGGCGGTGGCGCTATGACGGATGCGGCCGGTGCGCTGGGTTGATCGGGCGGCTTCTGCAAGCTCTCGCTTGAAGAGATCTGGGTCGCCGGTGTCGGTGATGCCAATGGGGAGGAGAAGGCTCCGACCAGTGGCTGAGGAGGAGTGATTGCATGGAGCGGTGCAGTCGGTGCTGGTGCGAGGGGCGCGATAGGCTCCTGCCTGGTGGCTGGGGCCGCGGCCGCAGGTATTGATGCCGGGGCCTGTGCTGGTGCTGCCGGTTGTGGATCGGGAGGCATGGTGCGAAAGCGAGCCGACTCAAGATGGCTTGGCGGAATCGCCGGCGTCGGTGGTTGAACCGGCGCAGGCGGTGTGATCACAGGTGTTTGCGGGGGCGGCGCGGTTGGCTGGCTCAAATTGGTCGTGATGGCGACGGACATCGTGACCGGCGGCGTACTCCCCGGCGTGGATTGAGCCATCGTAATCTGTGCCGATGGCGTCGCGGGAGGCACTAAGGTCATCTGTGGCGGGCCGGAAGCGGCGGGAGTCTGTCCGGCCTCAGGCGCCGGCGTCGCAGGAGCAAGGCCTTGCAACTCCAGTTTCTTGCGTTCCAACGCCGTGATGAATGATTTCACCAGGTGCACACTCTGCGTCGTTTCAGCCGGAGTGGAGATCTTGAGCTTGTGCGCGCGGTGCGCCTCATATTCCGGAGAGCGCTCGCCGAACAATCGGCGAACGGTTTCACGAATCTGCAACTCGGCTTTAGCGCGCGCGCCGTCGCGATAGGGAAAGCCCTCCCGGCTGAAGTCTTCAATCGAGGTCAGAATGTTCTGAAAGGTGGCGAGCCCCTGCGTGATCTCTTCGATCGCGGCGGTCTTCGAACGTGTGCGGGGAGACTCTGCGGAGCGTGTGCGTGCCATACGATTGAACGAAGCTTAGCCCAGGGTCCGCACCCTGGCAAGAAAACGAGGGATTCCTGCCGAGGAGGGATCGAACAAAATGAGATTGATGCGCGCCGGGCCGTGTATCTGTTTCGCCTTGGGCGTCGACGACTTAGCGCGCTTTTCTCGTCAAGGACGGTCAGAAAATGATGCTGTCCGGTCAGTCGCCCAGGCAGGATCGGTCACGAACATTTGTGCGCGCTGCGTTTCTCGATATAGGCGTCTTTGTATGACCATTGGCAGGCGATGCCTTTGGGGTCGAAGGTCATGGTGATGGTGCCCACACTGTTGGGAGCCCACGTCACCGGCCATTCACAGGCTTCTCCGCCTGATTTGAACGTATGGCAGCGTGTGGGAATGCCCTGGTCTTTCACCCGGTCGTCTTTGGTGGTGCCGATCCACGTATTCCACGACTCATCGGATTTTCCATAGACTGCCTCGGCGCAGCCATAGAGCGAGGTGCACACGGCAAGAAGAACCAGTAGTCTGCCCATCATCGATGCTCCTTCGAATGGATCACGCGCGTGGAACGAGTACGTGTGGGTTGGTGCCCCCGATACGAATTGAACGTACGACCTTCGGTTTAGGAAACCGCTGCTCTATCCAACTGAGCTACGGGGGCATGGCGTGAATCTAGCGCACTTCTGAAAGGGGTGCAAGCGAAGGCCACCAGGGGCGTGGCATCGCGATGCGCCGTGGTTATTCATCGATGGTGATCGTGGAGAGCGCGTACCAGCCGTCTGGACGTTTGCCTTCGATCGCGAGCTCGACGAGCGCTGATCCGCCGGTTTCATGCAGGACGGCGACATCCAGCCGATAGATTCCTGACGCAATCTGGGCAGGGATTCTCAGGGTATCCTCAATCTGGTAGCGCGTGCCTGGCAGCCATTGCTTTACGTCGGCGTTGCTGGTCCATTGGGCGACGACATCGTCGGTCGCATTCCTCAGCCGGAACGCGAGCGGCCAGGGCCGGTAGACGGGTGCTACGCCGATGTTTTCCCATTCGGTCTGAAGCGTCCAGGCCGGACCCACCCTGACTTCCGCCGGGTGGCTGAGGGTTCGCAGCACCAGCCGATAGCCGATCTTCTTGAGGAACTCATTGACCTTGGGCCGCCAGCGGGCCGGCACCGGAGAGGACTTCGCGTTCAGGACGGAGATATGCCAATCCAGCCCTTGTTGCAGAATGCGATCGATGTCGAAGCCCTTGTCTTCCCAATCCTGCATGACGCCGCAGACTTCAAACTGCACCGGCCCGCGGGTCCATGCGGCGGCAATGACCGGATCCTGGAGCACCGGCGGATAGGCGTGCTCCATATGATTCCAGTCAGGGCCAAAGTAGCCATAGTCGCCGAAGCAGTCTCCTCGCCACCCTGCTCCGCGCCCGGTGGCATACAGAAGTTGCCCGTTGTGCAGCATGACTAACGGGACCTGCGGGAAATATTTAAAATACCAATCGGTGATCGCGATCTGGGCGTCTTCCGTAGGAAAGTATTGTCGGCACTGTCGTTCTACACCTTGGCAGCAAGCCATATTCCATTCGCCCCAGCATCCGATCGATCCGATATCCACATGATCGATGTCCGGCGATCGGCCGTAGCGCGCGCCCAAGGCCTTGATGAGTTGTTCATGATAGTCGAGAAAGATGGGGTTGTTGTAATCGGGGAAGCGGCCGCCGCCGACGGCAATGGCGGGGACGCCTTTTGCCAGCAGCCAGGCCGGAGACCCGGAACGATATTCGGACATGACGCGGAATGCCAGCCGCTCTCCTTTGGCTTTGGCCAGCTCGATGGTGCGATCAATCAGATCGAAGGCGTACTGGCCTTCCGCCGGTTCGAGGTCGGCCCAGGACCAGCGGAAGTAGGCCACGGTCGAGCGCGGATAGGTGCCGGGCGCGGGCGGGTGGTCGAATCCGAAATGAAAATCGGCGAAGCCCATTCCCGGGTTATAAAGGGTATCTGTAATTTCCAGAGGGTAGAGGGTCACTCTCTGTATGCGGGAGAGCTCTGCTATCTCCTTCTTGGAAGGCCCGACGCACGACGTGCCGGTTATCAAGAGGGCTACCAATATGAGGGGTAACGCAAGGCGCATTTGATTCATCGGTTCACCGGTTCCTTCTCTACAGCCGAATCCTTCTGGTGTCGGGTTTGACATGGAAAACTGTATCGATACGGTACCTGAGCCTTCTGTCAGGCTCAAGTCTGTCTGTGTCATGATCCGATGCGGAGAGGACCGGCTCGGCCATCTCAAGACTATCCACCAGGGGCTCGCTTTGCTTCTTGCAAGCGCTCTACGGCCCAGGCAATATCTGTCTGTTGACCGCGGGGGAGTGTCTGCGTCTTGGCGAGGGTGTTCCGTTCCGTTGGACCACACTGATGATGCTTGAAACAATTGATCTCGCCTGTGCGCGCGGGGAGCGTGAACTGTTTTCCGGCCTCACGGTCACGGTGACACCAGGACTCCTCATCGCGATTGTGGGGGAGAACGGCAGCGGGAAATCGAGCCTGCTTCGCATGCTGTCCGGCCTGCTCCCCAGAGAGCGAGGGATAATCCGATGGAACGGCGCCGATATTGACGAATTGAACGATGACTACAGGCGGCAGCTGACGTATCTCGGCCATCTCAATGGCATCAAGGACGATTTGACGCCGATTGAAAATCTGCAGATCTCCGCTGAATTATTCGGGGACGACCGGTCGGCGACATCCGCCCGCGGGGCGTTGCAGGCGGTGGGGCTGGGCCGGCAGACACAGTCGTTACCGACGCGGGTGCTCTCCCAAGGGCAGAAACGCAGGGTGGCGCTGGCTCGACTGTGGTTGTCCAAACGGCCTCTGTGGATTTTGGATGAACCGTTTGCCGCCTTGGACGATGTAGGAACCGCGTTGCTGACCGAGCAGCTGTCGCGCCATCTGGTGGCCGGCGGGATGGCCGTGGTGGCGACGCACCAAGCCGTCGGGGTTCGTGAAGAGTCACTCTGTTCGCTGAGGCTGCCCGGATGAACCAGGCTGGGCTGGGTGCGGTGGTTCAGGCGATAGTCAGGCGAGACCTGCTCTTGGCGTTTCGGCGGCAGGCCGATGTGATGACGACGGTGTTTTTCTTCGTGATCGTGGCGAGTCTGTTTCCTCTTGGCGTCAGTCCGGAGCCCGCGGTGTTGCGGATGATCGCTCCGGGTGTGCTCTGGGTGGCTGCCGTGCTCTCCTGTTTGTTGTCCCTGGGCCGGGTCTTTACGGCAGACCACCAGGACGGCGTGTTAGAACAAATGGTGTTGATTCCGCATCCGCTGGCGGTGCTGGTGTTGGCCAAGGTCTTTGCCCATTGGATTGTTTCAGGGGTGCCGGTCGTCGTGCTGTCGCTGTTGCTCGGCGTGCAGTTCGGTTTGGAGGGAGAGGCGCTGGCCGTGCTCGCGCTGTCCCTTCTTCTCGGCACGCCGACATTGAGTCTGATTGGTTCCATCGGTGCCGCACTGACGCTGGGTGTCCGTGGCAGCGGGATGTTGGTGGCGTTGCTTGTGTTGCCGTTGTTCATTCCGGTCTTAATTTTCGGTGCGGGCGCGGTGAGCGGCACCCTGTCTGGAATCGGGGCCGAGGCCAATCTCTCGCTGCTCGGGGCTTATTTGATGGCGGCGATTCCGCTGGCTCCCTGGGCTGCGGCGGCCGCGGTGCGCATTGCGGTAGAGTAAGCAGGAACGTATGAGCGAATCCCGCATCACATGGTCGAAATATTCCTCGCCGCAGGCGCTGTATCCGCTTGCCGGGACACTCATTCCCTGGTGCGCGAGCGCGGCGATCTTCTTTATGGCGGCAGGGCTCTACCTCGGGTTCTTTGTGGCGCCGACCGACTTTCAACAGGGGGACGCCTATCGCATTATCTTCGTGCATGTGCCGGCGGCCTGGATGTCCATGTTTCTCTATGTGGTGATGGCGCTCTGGGCCGGTCTCGGCTTGGGACTAAAGGCGCGTCCATCGTTTATGATGGCGCAAGCGATCGCTCCGACCGGCGCGATGTTTACCTTTGTGGCGCTTCTCACCGGTGCTTTGTGGGGCAAGCCGACCTGGGGCGCCTGGTGGGTCTGGGATGCGCGGCTCACCTCTGAGTTGATTCTCCTATTTCTGTATCTGGGGGTGCTGCTGCTGCATGCCTCCATCGATGATCTTCGGCGGGCGGACCGGGCGAGCGCCCTGTTTGCGTTGGTCGGCGTCGTCAATGTGCCGATCATCTACTTTTCCGTGCGCTGGTGGAACACGCTGCACCAAGGCGCATCCGTCAGCATGACGGCGGCGCCGAAGATGGCCGCGACGATGTTGACGGCGATGGGTATCATGGCGCTGGGTTTTTGGATGTATAGCGCCGTGGTTACGCTGATGCGTGTCCGGTGCATCATTCTTGAGCGTGAGCGGAACGCTTCGTGGGTGCAGACAGAGAGGGTCTCCTGATGCAGTGGAACAGCTTCAATGAGTTTCTTGCGATGGGCGGGTATGGAGTTTATGTCTGGCCGTCATTCGGGGTGACGGCGCTCTGCCTGATCTGGGAAGTTCTGATCCTTCGTCGTCGGCATGCTGCGGCCCGCACCGCACTGAGTCAATCGGTTGTCTCTACGGGAGTGGCATCATGACGCCACGGCAAAAGCGATTTTCAATGATTGGATTTGGCTTGGTGGCGCTGGGGATTGCGTCGGCCTTAGTGCTGAACGCGTTCAATAGCAACCTCGTGTTCTTCTTTACGCCCACGCAGGTGGCCAATGGGGAAGTGCCGAAAGGGCAAAGCTTTCGCATCGGCGGAATGGTCGAGGCCGGGACGCTCACGCGTGAGAACGACGGTTTGACGGTCCATTTCGTCATGAGTGATACGGTAAAACGTGTCCCGGTTACATATAAGGGCATCCTCCCGGATCTGTTTAAAGAAGGGAAGGGTGCGGTCGCGCAGGGGAGGCTTTCGTCGGAGGGAACCTTCGTGGCTAGTGAAGTGCTCGCCAAACACGACGAGAACTATATGCCGCCCGAAGCCGCCGAGGCGATGGCCAAGGCCAAGGCGGCCGGGAAGCAGAGCAGCAACACGCTTGTAGTCACTCCATAAGAGAGATAGAGGATATACCTGCATGATTCCTGAAATCGGCCAGTTTGCATTGATCCTGGCGCTCTGTGTCGCAGCCGTGCAGGGCACCGTCCCGATTTACGGGGCAGCATCCGGCAATGCATCACTGATGGCGGTCGCGAAACCCGCTGCACGCGGGCAGTTTCTGTTGGTGCTCATCGCCTTCTGTTGTCTGGGCTATGCATTTGCCCAGAAAGACTTTTCGGTGCTCTACGTGGCGGCGAACGCCAATTCAAAGTTACCGCTCCATTATCGTCTGGCTGCCATTTGGGGAGCCCATGAAGGCTCGCTCCTCTTGTGGACCTTCATCCTGACGCTCTGGATGATGGCGGTCACGCTCTTCTCAAAACATCTCCCGGAAGCGATGCGGGCGCGGATTCTCGGCGTGATGGGCTTGGTGAGCCTGGGGTTTCTCTTGTTCATGTTGACGGTCTCGAACCCCTTCGAGCGATTGATCCCGGCCGCGCCTGATGGCCGCGATCTGAATCCGTTGCTCCAGGATCCCGGTATGGTTATGCATCCGCCGATGCTCTATATGGGGTATGTGGGTTTTTCTGTCGCGTTCGCTTTTGCCATCGCCGCGTTGCTGGGCGGCAATCTGGATGCAGCCTGGGCCCGGTGGTCTCGTCCCTGGACGACCGTCGCCTGGTGTTTTCTGACGGTCGGGATCGCGTTAGGCAGCGGATGGGCCTATTACGAGTTGGGTTGGGGCGGGTGGTGGTTCTGGGATCCGGTTGAAAATGCGTCCTTCATGCCCTGGTTGGCAGGAACCGCGCTGATGCACTCGCTTGCCGTGACTGACAAGCGGGGTGGGTTCAAAGTCTGGACGGTCCTGCTGGCGATCCTGGCCTTCTCGCTCAGTTTGCTCGGTACATTCCTCGTACGTTCCGGGGTCTTGACCTCGGTTCATGCGTTCGCGACTGATCCGAAGCGCGGGCTGTTTATTCTTGTCTTTCTCGCGGTCGTCATCGGCGGATCGTTGTTGCTCTATGCGTGGCGTGCGCCGCGTGTGGGCCTGGGGGGCGGGTTCGAACTGGTCTCGCGCGAAGCGATGCTGCTGGCGAATAATGTTCTCTTGGTCGTCGCCATGGGCTCGGTGTTGCTGGGGACGTTGTATCCGTTGTTTCTGGACGCGTTGGGCCTCGGGAAAATTTCGGTGGGCCCTCCATATTTCGATACGGTCTTTGTTCCTCTCATGACCCCCGCCATTTTTCTGATGGGGGTCGGTCCACTGGCCCAATGGAAGAAAGCAAGTCTGCCGGCTCTGGCGCTGCGGCTGCGCTGGGCGTTCGGCGCCAGCGTCGTTACCGCACTGCTGCTGCCGTTTATCCTGGGGAAATGGACGCCACTGCTTAGCCTCGGTTTGTTGTTGGCGCTGTGGATTGTGACAACGGCCGTCGTGAATGTGCGTGAGAGACTGACCCATCTTGAGGGGGCCAGTCTTACGAGTCGTCTCGCGTCGGTTCCGCGTTCCTATTGGGGCATGATCCTGGCGCATTGCGGGATTGCCGTCTTCATCGTCGGGGTGACGATGGTGAAGGGGTTTGAGGTCGAGCAAGATCTTCGGATGAACGTGGGCGAGTCTGCCATGATCGGCGGCTATACGTTTCAGTTCGAGGGCGCGAAGGATTATGTGGGGCCGAACTATATTGCGGCACGCGGCACGTTTCGCGTGACGAAGGATGGCCGTGACGTGACGACCATGTATCCGGAGAAACGCCGGTATCTGGTGCAGAGCCAGACCATGACGGAGGCGGCGATCGATTCAGGGCTATTACGAGACTTGTACGTTTCGTTGGGGGAACCACTTGAGGCCGGGGCCTGGAGCGTGCGGCTCTACCACAAACCGTTTATCGACTGGATCTGGGGCGGCTGCTTGATCATGGCTTTCGGCGGAGTCTTGGCGATCACCGATCGCCGCTATCGCCTTGCCTGGCGCCGTGAACAAGAGGCAGCGCCCGCTGTCTCTCAACCGGTCGGAGCGCCGATTGTATGAAGCGGTTCTTGCTCCCGCTGGCAATCTTTGTGGTGATGGTGGGATTTCTCGCGGTTGGCTTGACCTTGAACCCGCGCGAAGTCCCGTCACCGCTTGTGGGGAAAGCGGCCCCTGACTTTTCATTGCCTCAGCTGCATGAGTCCGACAAGGTGTTTTCGCCGAAAGAGCTGGCGGGCCAAGTCTGGTTGCTGAACTTCTGGGCCTCTTGGTGCAACGGGTGTAAGGAAGAACATCCGACCCTGATGCAACTAGCAAAATCAGGCGAAGTTCCGATCTACGGGGCGGATTATAAGGATACTCGGGAGGAAGCGCTCACCTGGTTGCGGCGGTGGGGTAATCCGTACCGATTGGTGGCCGTCGACGAAGCGGGCCGGGTGGGTATCAATTATGGCGTGTACGGAGTTCCCGAGACCTACGTGATCGATAAGGCAGGGAAGATTCGGTATAAGCAGATCGGGCCGGTGGATCAGGACGTTTTGGAAAAAAAGATTCTTCCTCTTGTGCGGGAGCTGCAGCAGCAATGATGCGAGTTTGGACGTTGATTCTGGCGCTGGCAATCCCCGGTCTGGTGGCCGCCCAAGAAGCGCGCCCGCTGGCAGAGAACCCGCAAGCTGAGGCCCGGCTCAAGGCGCTCGCGGTCGAGTTGCGTTGCCTGGTCTGCCAAAACCAAACGTTGGCGGACTCCAATGCCCCGTTGGCTGAAGATCTGCGTCGGGAAGTGCGCGAAATGATCGCGAAGAATATGAGCGATCAGGAGATCATCGATTTCCTTGTTGAACGCTACGGCGATTTCGTTTTGTATCGCCCCCCGTTACGAGCCACGACGACGTTGCTCTGGATCGGACCATTTCTTCTCCTTGCCATTGCAGGCGCGGCGTTGGTCCTGGCAGTTCGGCGGAGGCAGAAGACGCTTCCTGAAGTGGTAGTGTCCGATGCCGACCATGAACGCGTAGAACAGTTGTTGTCCGATGGAGCCAAACACCCATGATCGTGACTTTTTGGCTTGTAGCCTCCGGCTTGATGGTCGTCGTCCTTGGTCTGCTGCTCTGGCCGTTGGTGCGTCGTACGCACACGGTCGCCGCAGGGGAGCAGGAGAAGCGGCTGTCCGTGTATCGACAGCAGTTTGTTGAGTTGGCGCTGGATCACAAGAACGGCGTGTTGACCGATGAGCAATTTCAGATTGCCCGCCGTGAGATGGATCGTCGTGTTCTCGATGAGACCGGCAGCGCTGAGCTCCCGGCGGCCGAATCCAGGCCTCAGCTGAATAGCAAGGCCGTCGCTGTGGCGCTCGGTCTGATTATCCCTGCTGTCAGCGTCTTGTTGTACGTTAAGCTCGGCAATCCCCTGGCTATTACCCATCCCGGTTCATCGGCGGCTATCCAGGGGAGTGGGGATGGAGACCATCTGTCGGTGAGTGGATTGGATGCACTGACTGAACGGCTGAAGGCCAAACTCGAACAGAATCCCACCGACGGTGTGGGATGGGCCTTGCTCGCTCGGGCGTATGTGGAGTTGGGGCGCCATCAAGAAGCGGTGCCGATCTATGAAAAGGCCATGCAACTGATTCCCGAAGACGCACAAATGCTAGCGGACTATGCCGATGCGTTAGGCGTGCTGAACGGACGGAAATTAGAGGGAAGGCCGGAGGCCTTGATACAGCAGGCCCTCAAAGCCGATCCCCGCAATGTTAAAGCTCTCATGTTGGCCGGGACGGTTGCCTACAACCACAACGAGTTTGGTCGCGCCGCTTCATACTGGGAAGAAGCGCGCGCCCATCTCCCTCCAGCGACGGATCCAGAGGCAATCCAAGAAATCATGGCCGGGATTGCCGAAGCGAGAGAACGTGCGGGTGGTCGCCAGGCAGCGACGGTTGTCACGCCATCAGCGCCGGCGAAGGCGACTGCGCCGGCTGGACTGTCCTTGGCTATCAGCGGACAGGTGACGATCTCCCCAGGCCTTGCGGCCAAGGGGGCATCGACCGACACGCTCTTTGTGTTCGCCAAAGATATGAACGGCCCGCCGATGCCGGTGTCGATCGTGCGCGCGACGAGAAAAGATTTACCGTTCACATTTCGACTCGATGATTCGACCAGCCCCATGCCGTCGAGAAAACTGTCCGACATGGGGACGGTCGTCATCGTGGCGCGTCTGTCGAAATCCGGCGAGGCCATGCCGAAGAGCGGCGATCTTCAGGGGATGAGTGCGCCGATGAAGCCCGGAGCCAGTGGCGTCGCCATTGTCATCGATCAGGAAATTCCCTAGCGCAGATTATCCCGCCGATCGTTTCTCCAGTTAAAGATCAACCGAATCAGCTTCAGCGGGAATATCGTCGGCGACAGCTATGTGCGGTGGTTGATCGGCACTGAGACGCGGTGATGTGAGCACGGAGAGTATTCGTGCTAGTGTCCGGACGTGTTCTTTTCGATGGACTTGGCCAGGAGTTCGGCTTTGGCTGGAATCTGATTGAGGAGATCGGGGCGGGCCTGGAAGACGCCCTGCAATCGTTCACCGGTGGCATAGATCAGGCTCCCGGCCTGGCTGCCGAGCGTGAGCCGTCCGACGATCTTGCCGTCTCTTCCGGTGGCGACAAATTCGGCCGTCGGGGCCACAAGCCCGTAAGGGGCCAGGGCGGCCGGTTGTTTGGTCACCCGTTCTTCTGCCGGCAGATTGGCCACGCGGCTGACGAGCAGATCGGCGGCTTCCTGGCTGAGTTTTTCAGTCGGTTGATCTTCGAAGACCCACTGGCCGTTCTCATTGATCAATACATACTGCTTATCCCGCGTCTTGACCGACAACATCGCGATGTCTGTGTAATCCACTCCCAGCAATCGCTTGTCCTGGAGCGTAAAGAGCTCGCGTGTCAGATCTTTGATGACCAGCGGGTTGATCCGGTAGAGCGGCGCATCCGGCCTGGTTTCGGCAAAGGCTTCCCCGCTGTCCGGATCGGGCTGATAGAGCTTCACTGTCTGGTCCCCGTCGGTGGTGTGCAGCGTGATCTTCAGCTTCGGGGCGGTCAGCGTCTTGGCGATCGTGGTCCGTTCAGGGCCGGGGTCGATGATGCCGAGCGCCTTTAGGTCTTCTAGTTTGAACAGGAGCGAGCGGACTTCCGTCTGGTCCGCCTCGGCTTCGATCGGGTAGCGGATTTTCCAGGTTGGCTTGGGTTTGTTCTTCGACAGATTGTAGAGGACGATTTCCGTCGTCGGATAGGTCAGGCGCACTCGGTCCAGGTCGGCTTGCACGAATTGCAGGAGATCCTTCCGCCGGAAGGTCAGCAGAGTCTTGTTGACGAAGCTCTTCGTCGTCAGGTCCGTCAGAAGGACGCTGTGCGATGAATGGCGATGGACGTAGAGGGTTGACGACAGGGGGCCGTTGTCGCCGATGGATAAAGTTTCCTGCAGGGCTCCTGCGCTCACGGTGATGGTCGTGATGGGTTGCTCCAATCCGAACGGGGCGAGCGCGGCGGGCTTTTCTTCGACGCTGCGGAGCACTTTCCCGGTTACGAGCGCCCGAATCATGGATTGGACTTCCCGCGTATCGGCGTCGGTCTGGAGCGGCGCCGTGATCGCCCAGCCTTTCGTCTCTTTCCGTTTCATTTCCACGGCGCCCTGCGGCGTCGAGACGGTGAGCCCGGTAATATCGGTTTCAGGGAATGGGAGGAGGCTCTGTTGTGCGACGGCCTGCTTTTCTTCGCTCTGCTTGGCCGGCAATTCGACGAAATAGAGGTAGCCCCCCAGTCCCGCCAGAATCAGCAGCATCAGCAGTGTGGGCCAATAGCGCATAAGGTTACAGCCGGCGGCGCTTTCTCCAGACCATCACGCCGGTCAGCATGGTCATAATGGGGAGGAAGAGGACTTGAATGTAGAGCAAAGTCCGCTCTTGTGTGGGATTCGGAGTGAAAGGCCGAAGGGCCGGCTCTTTGGGAACAATGGAGATCAGATCCCGCTCCTCGGCGAGCCACCCGGTGGTGTGCAGGAAGAAGTCAGTGTTGCCGGGGAAGTTGAAAAACGCATTGGTGGCGAACGTCGAGTTGCCCACAACCACGATGGCCGGCCTGGGCGTTCCCTCCACCGGGGCCTTCTTGGGCGACAGCGCGGCGGCGAGCGGCAACGGACCCTTCACATCTTCTTTTTCATTCAAGCTGACGACGCGCCCTTGCATGTTGGTTTCGGCCCAACTATTCGGAGACGTCCGCGCGAGCGGCACGTAGTCCCAGTCTTTTCCCGCCTGCTCGTCGAACGTCAGGTGACGGGCGAGCGGAAACAATACTGCCGCTGTCAGGTCCTGGGTGATTTCATGTTCCGTGAAAGTGCGGACCAACAGGGACGTCAGGTCCCCTTGGGCCAATCGATCTTGGAGATCGACGAGCACCCCCGGGCCCAGGCCTAGGCCGTAGTGGGCGAGCAGGGGGTCCAGGTCAGCCTTGGTATCCGGGTCGACCATCGCGAGCAGGTGCCCGCCCTTGTCCACATAGGTTTGAATCCGACCCTGCTCCTCGGGTGTGACTTGATTGCGGGGCCCGGCGAGGACGAGCACGGCCGTGTCGTCCGGTACGGCGGCCTCCTTCAGCAGCGACAGGGTGCCGATGTCATAGCCCTGTTTGCTCAGCGCTTCTTTCGCCAGCGACAGGCCGTTGCGTTCCTTGTCTTCCAGGCTGCGTTCGCTGTGGCCCTCCAGAAAGACGATGCGTTTCTTGGCGGGCTTGGAGATACGGAGTAGCGCGCCGGTGAGTTCGACTTCCGATGGGCTGGTGATGCGAATGGTTTGCCCATTGCTCTCGAAGATGGCCGTGTCGGTCCGGAAGATGCCGTAGTTCTGCGCGATCTTCGGTTGCCGTTCCGGATCGACGAATTCGACGGTGAGCTTATTCGAGGCTTGGCGATAACTTTCGAGCCGCTCTTTGTAACCGGTATAGCCGGGGTCTTTCTCGCGCGTGAAGACGGTAATTTTCACCTCTTGAGGAAGACTGCGGAGTACACGATAGGTTTGCGGCGCCAGAGTGAAATTCTGATTCTCCGAGAGATCCCACCGGATGGAATGGCGCGACGCCAGGAAGTTCACAATCACGAGAATGGCGGTGACCAGCAGAATCATGAGCAGGCTGTTCGCGCCCATATGGGTTGAACGACGGCTGGAGAAGGCTTTCACGGCGTCGAAATGCAGGGTGAAGAAGAGGATCAGGCACAGGAGCGCCAGTCCTTCCGCAATGGTGACGGCCCACAGCAGGTCCGGGCTGAGGCTATAGGCGATCAGGCCGGCGACGGCCAGCACGGTTCCAATGATGCCGAGCGGGAGGACTTTCAGGCTCATTTCCACCTGGTCGATTCCACCACGCGGTGGGTGAGAAAGAGCATGAAGGCCAGGCTGCTGAAGAAGTACACCAGGTCTTTGGTGTCGATCAGGCCGCGCACCAGACGATCGTAATGATCCATGAACGAGACGTAGGAGATGATCTGTCCCAGCATCGTGTCGCCTAACAGGGCGCCCAAGCCCGAGATCAACCAGATGAGCAGCAGTATGCCGAAGCTGAGAAACGCCGCGACGATCTGGTTTTCCGTGATCGCTGATGCGAGCAGGCCGACTGAGATAAACAGGGCGCCGAGTAAGGTCATGCCGAGATACCCGGTCCAAATCGGGTTCCAGTCGAAGTCGCTGAAGAGCATCAGGACCGTCGGCACGAGGCCGGTCAGGCCGAGGAGGCTCAAGAAGACAAGAAAGACGCTGACGAACTTGCCGGCCACGATCTCATTGATGCCGATCGGCGAGGTCATCAGAAATTCGAAGGTGCGCAGTTTGCGTTCTTCCGCAAAGAGCCGCATCGTCAGAATGGGCAGAATAATGAGGAGCACAAACCGCATGCTGGCAAAGAGATTCCGGAAGACCAGGTCGTTCAAGTTCAGTTGGGCCTGGCCGCCTTGCATTTGCATCAGTTGAATCGCCTGGTAGCCGGCGTAGACCACGTAGAGATAGGACAAGAATCCGAAGATGAGCAGAAAGATCGCGCCGACCACGTAGACCACCGGAGAGACGAAGTAGCCGCGCAGCTCTTTGGCGATCATGGCCTGCACCGGAGTCATGAGGCGGTCTCCTGGGTGGCCTGGGGGAGCTCGGTCACGGTGTCGGCGTGGGGCGTGATCCCCTCTTCATGGCGGGTCAGTTGCAAAAAGACATCTTCGAGCGTCATGGAGATCGTCCGTAATTCCAGGAGGCCCCACTGATTGGCGATGACGAACCTGGCGACCTCATCACGCTTGTCCTGGCCCAGCGCACATTCCAGGAGGAACGTGCCGGCGGACTGGCCTTGAAACACATTCAAAATGCCTGGAATAGATTGGAGCTTGGCCAGGCAGTTGTCCGACGGTGCTTTGATCGTCACTGAGATTTTTTCCGAATGCCTGAGTCGCGCAGAAAGCTGATCGGGGGTGTCTTCGGCAACGATTCGCCCGCCGCTGATGATGACAACCCTCTGGCAGACGGCGGTGGCTTCGGGGAGAATGTGGGTGCTGAGAATCACGGAATGCGACCCGGCCAGACTCTTAATCAAGTCGCGAATTTCGATGATCTGTTTGGGATCCAGCCCGACGGTTGGCTCATCGAGGATCAAGACCGGCGGATCGTGAAGGACGGCCTGGGCCAACCCGACACGCTGACGGTAGCCTCGCGACAGGTTGCCGATCAGGCGGTGGCGGACGGTGCCCAGCGCCAGTTTCTCGATGGATTGATCGATCGCCGTCGTGAGGTTTTTGCCAACCATGCCGCGCATCCGGCCCACGAAGGTCAGATATTCCGAGACGGTGAATTCCTGGTAGACCGGTGGCGTTTCCGGGAGATAGCCGATGCGGCGCTTCACTTCGAGGGGCTGGTCAGCGCAATCAAAGCCTGCGACTTTTGCCGTGCCCTCGGTGGCCGGCATGAAACAGGTGAGGATGCGCATGGTCGTGGTCTTCCCGGCGCCGTTCGGCCCGAGAAACGCTAAGACCTCGCCTTTGGCCACGGAAAAGGTGACCCGGTCGATGGCCGTGAGATTCCCATACCGCTTGGTAATGTTCTGAACGTCAATCATGATTATGGTGTCGGGGTAATCAACTGTGAAGGAGTTCGCCGTACACTCGCGCTGAACGAGCACATCGCCATCACGTTTCGGATCTTACTGAGTCCGCCGGGATCAGTCAATACGGCACTGGCCGACACCGATGGCCCGCGATACCCGCAGAAGCAATCTTTACAGTTGGGGAGTGACCTGCTAGAGTTTTTCGCCGCGTAGTCGAATACGATTTGTCGCTGACTCGATCATCGTCATTTAATTTTTCTCGCAGAGGAGGTCCGTGTGAAACAGATGGCTTGGGGTGCAATTCTATTGGGGAGTCTGGTGTGGTTAGGGGGATGTGCGGCTAAGGGTGAAGCGGTGCCGATGAATGTGGGGATCACACCTGTCGCAACGTCGACTTCGTCGGCTCCCGTCAGTTCGGTCAAAGTGGTGGTGATTCCGTTCCAGGACGACCGGTCTGACCGCACCAAGCTGGGGACTCGGCACTCGCTCTGGGGCTCCGACCAGGTCTTTACCGTCAAGAGTGGGACGATTGGAGAAGCCACGGCCAAAGCGTTTGCCGACTATTTGACGCGCAAGGGATGGCGGGCACAGTATGCCGCCTCTGCCAGTCAGACCGGGGGAGCGGATGTGGTGATCTCAGGGAAGATTCTTGAGTTGTCGGCTGACGCGCATGGCGTGGTCGGATCCACGGACATCACCGCGAAGAATAAACTGACCGTTCAGGCGGCCAACCAGTCGGACGGGAGTTCGATCACCAGCACCAACAGTCACACGGGGAACTACACGGTGTTCTGGTATGCCCCGGAAGACGGAGAGGAACTTGTGAGCGAGGTGCTGGAACGGAACTTTGAAAAGTTCATGAGTTCGACTAAATTTGATGGAACCGCATTGCGCTTTCGCTAACCGCCACCCGTTCCGGGAAGCCGGCTCCAGGCCGGCTTCCCGGACTCTTGGTCGTTGTTCGGTCCAGTTCTGTCCCCGGTTGCTGGTTGACTCTCCTCACGCGCTCCCTATATATAGCGGTACCGCGTTCTCCAGAAGACATGCCGCTTTGTTCGTTCTTGTACCACCGATTGTGAATGTGCACGGGATCTTTCCCCGTACGAATGTAGGGGGGGAGGAGTACTCAGTCGGTATTGTTGAGGTCGGCAACCTCCCGTAGGCTGACATCTGTGAGCCGGACGTCCTAGCCTACAAGTGGAGGATCGAGCGAAGATGACACACCAAATCTGTATGACGCATCCGCGCACCAGCCTTTCCGGGATTCTCTTGGCCGCCCTCTGTCTGTCCTTCGGGGCCTGCTCATGGGTGCCCAAGGGAGAAACAGGGCTGGATGTCGGGATCAAGGACCGGGGTATTGCCTCCTGGTATGGGGAGCAGTTCCATGGCAAACAGGCTGCCAACGGGGAGCTGTTTGACATGCAGGCCCTGACGGCCGCGCACCGGACCCTCCCGCTCGGCAGCATGGTGCGGGTGGTGAATTTGACCAACGGGAAGCATGTCCGCGTTCGGATCAATGATCGTGGCCCTTATGTGAATGGTCGAATCCTCGATCTCTCGCAGGCGGCAGCGGTGAAGCTGGGCATGGTCCAGAACGGACTGTCCGTGATTCAATTGGAAGTCGTCGGAGACCGTCGGCCGGACTTTGTCCTGGCGGAAGAAGAGGCCCCTTCGACCCAATCCGCACTCCTCAGTGTCCATCACCTTGACCCGCTCGCCATCCGGGTTCCTCCCGTCTCCACATTGGGACTACCCGTCTCTTCGGCTAGGCCACGCCCTCGCATTCTGCCGACCGACGTGTTGATGCAGCGGCGTATTCGTCGCGTGCCGTCCCTCTTAGCGGCCGACCATACGGCCCATACCGAAAACATCACGCTTGTCATCGGATAGTCACGGGAGTCGGCGCGGTTGACAGTGCCGGAAGGTCTCCTCTACACTGGGCCGTCAAAATTCAAGGGCAGATCACGCCTATTATCGATTTGAGGAAGAGGAGTCAGACGGCATGGCGAAGAAGACGGTAGGAGAATCCGAAGAAGCCAAGTTGAAGAAGAAGCTTACCACCAAGAAGGCGGATGATGGCGGAGCCGCAGTGCGGGCCTTGCGGAAGCGGTTGAAGCGGGAACAGCGCCGTCGCCGGTCCTTGGCGCTCAGGCAGAAACATGCCGCAGGAAAGAAGGCCGCGACCCCTGCGAAGTAGTCCGTTCATTATGATGTGCGAGCGAATGTTGTAGGATTGAACTATGGAACACCCCCGTCAAGCATCCCCGTCCGCTGAGACCCCCGACGCCCTTCCTGCCAGCGATGAGCTGGCCGACAAGGTGGCTGAAGACCTGGCGTTGACCCCTGCGGCTTCCCAGGAGCTGGTGGCCGTCGCTCCCGACCAGGTCATTCTGGAAGAAGAGAAGGTCAAGGACGAGATCGAGATTCAGATCGATCTTCTCAGCGATCCGGACTGGGTGGTGCGGCGTGAAGCCGTCATTACGCTCGGCGAGATGGGTGACGAGCGGTGCGTCGAGCCGTTGTCGCGCGCGCTGCGCGACGGTGACTGGCAAGTGCGCGAAGTGGCCATCGAGGCGCTCGGGCAGGTCGGCTCTCCGGCTGTCGAAATTCTCTTGAAGCTGCTCCGCGACTGGGATGTGCGGAAGTACGCCATTCTGGCACTCGGAAAGATCCGTGATGAACGGGTCTTGGATCCCTTGATGGTGCAGCTGCGCAATGACGAGTTCAAAGATGACGCGATCAATGCGCTCGTGGAACTCGGCGAGCCGGCGGTGCCGAAGTTTATTGCCGCGCTGAAGGATAGAGAAGAGAGCGTCCGTCAGAGCGCCGTATTGGGATTGGGTCGGATCAAACACAGCGAGTCGATCGATCCGCTCATCGCCATGCTGCAGGATAAAGACTGGTTTACCAGGTTGATTGCGGCGGCCGCCTTGGAGTCGATCGGCGACGATCGGGGGCGTGAGGCGATCAAGCCGTTGCTCAAGGATCCCGATATGGTCGTGAAGATGCGTGTCGAGCGAATCCTGGCCAAGTGGAAGAAGACGCCGGTTTCCCAACCGGCGAATGCCTAGCAGGTTCTTGAGAAAGTCTGCGAGCGGCGTTCTCGCTTCGTTCGGAGACTCAACGTACCCCCTCGAACGTACGCCTCGCCTCTTTGATCGCTGCGGCCTGGCTGGACGGCCTTTCTGAACAGCCTGCCTAGCCTACCGGCTCAGCTCTTTGTCCAGTCTCAGCTGGATCTCGTCGAGCCGTTTCATCGGCATCGATTTCCCCATTGCTACTTCTAATCGTACTTCCCGCAACGTGCTGGCCAACTCCCGTACCGCGTCGAGTGCAGGGTCGGCTTTTGCGCCCTTGGTCGCGAGTTCCAGGACGGTGACCGCTTCCCCCAGTTCCTTCGCTGCGTCCCCGAAGTTTCGATCAAACAGGTTGGCCTTCGCTTGCACGACCCGGGACTTCGCATCCACGAGCCCCTGGCGCCGGCGCAGATCGCGCTCAATGCCCTGTGTGGTGTCCAAGACATTGCGCGACAGCTTCGTGATCGATTCTTGAAGGTCAGAGACGGTGTGCTGGAGCGTGCCGACCGGGCGCTGACCGACGAAGTAGCCGGCCCCGAATGCGGCGGCGATCAGGATCAGGGTTCCGAGAAATTTAAGCATGGGCCTCCAATTGTCTAGGGCCGCCGCGTAGGGCGTGCGGCGCGTGCGGTCTGTTGCAGGAGGCTGCCGGCTGCGGCGATCCGCACGGCCTCATCGGAGTCTTGCAGGCCTTTGAGAAGAATCGGAATCACGGGGCCGGACACCTTGCCTAAGGCCTTCGCGGCCATGAGCCGCGGGAGCGGCTGTTGATCTTGGAGCAACGCTTGCAACAGCGACAAGGCTTCCTTGTCCGAGGTGGCGCTCAATGCCTGAGCCGCGCTGCTTCGAATGGACGGATCCGGGTTTCTGGCCAGATCGGCCGCGAGCAGGAGGACGGATGAATCGCCGAGACGAAGCAGGCTCTCCGCAGCGCTCGCACGCACTTGCAAGCTGGGATCTCTGGTGAGGGCTTGGAGCAACGGGCGATTTTCTTTCAAGCCCAACCGGCCGAGGCTGCCGGCTGCCACGCCGCGCACCATGGCCATCTCATCGCCCAACGCGTGGGTGAGCGGCGCGACGCCTCCGGGGGAACCGAACTCGCCCAGCGCGCCGGCGGCGAAGGCGCGCACCGACGGATTGGGATCATAGACGGCTTGACTGAGGAGCGCCAGGCTTGCCGGCCGCTTTAGACGGCCCAGCACGCCGATCGCGGCCATGCGGACTTCCGCGTCCGGCAACGTGGCGGCATTGGTGATGTCGATGAGCATGTCGGTCTGGCCCATCTTATAGAGCGCGGCATAGGCGAAGATGGCCTCGGGGCCATCTTCTGTTCTGCCGATTTCGATCAGCCGCGGCTTCATCTCCATGACACGGGCATCGCCCAGCGCATTCATGGCGGCGATACGGACGCTTGGCGCGTCGTCGTTGATCGCCCGTTTCAGCGCGCCTGAGCTGGGGGCTAAGCCGGCCTTCCCGATCGCTTCGGCGGCGCGGGCGCGGACGAGCACCGAACTGTTCAGCAGGCCGTCTTCCAACAGCGGGCCGGTTTCCGGAAGGCCCAGCTCGGCCAGAACGGTGTAGGCGGCGATACGCACATGCTCTTTCTGATCGCGCACGCGGCTGGTAATGAGGCTGAGCGCGAGGGGGCGAAGCAACGTCAGATCGTCCGGTTGGCCGTCTGCCTTGATACGAGGATACAACGGCAGGGCTTCTTCCCCGCGTCCGAGTTTCACAAAGCTCTGGAAGGCCAGGCGGAGCATCTCTTTTGACGGCGTGGCGTCTTTGGGTAGCGCCTGAAAGCGTTGTACGATCGCCGAGTAGTCGCCGGCTTTAAAGAGAGCGGGGAGGTCTTTGTCTTGGGCGGAAGGCGGAGAGGTTGCCGCCCGGGTTTCAATCGGTGCTGCAAAGAGGAGAAACAGCCCAGCCATAACGGCGAAGCAGAGTGCCGCGGCAATGGCACTCCACGGCGCGCGATAGGGAAGTCCCACTGCGGAGGCGTTTACCATGACGACGGCGTGCGGGCAGCGGCTCCGCTGTACATCGTCTCGACGTAGTCCTTCACCATGCGTTTCGTGCAGAACTGCGGGGCGACAGTCCGGATACATTCCTTCACCATTTGGAGCCAGCCTCGCGGCGTGCCGTCGAGGTCGCGCTGATAGTAAAGGGGTACGACTTCTTGTTCAAGCAGGCGGTAGAGCTCTTCCGAGTCATGGACATCCTGCTCGTGCTGGTCGGTCGAGGGTGGCAGCGGGTCGATGCCCCAGCCGTTCGCGCCGTTGTAGCCTTCTTTCCACCAGCCGTCGAGCACGCTGCAGTTGATGACGCCGTTCAAAGCGGCCTTCATCCCGCTGGTGCCGCTGGCTTCGAGCGGGAAGCGCGGCGTATTGAGCCACACGTCCACGCCCTGCACGAGGAATTTGGCCATGTGCATGTCGTAGTCTTCAAGGAAGGCGATATGGCCGCCGAGCTTGTGGTCGTGACAAAAATTCACCACCTCATGGATGAAGTAGCGCCCCGGCTCATCGGCAGGATGGGCCTTGCCGGCGAACACGAGCTGCACGGGCCTCCAGTGGTTCTGCAACAGACGTTTCAGCCGTTCGAGATCGCGGAAGAGCAACGTGGCCCGCTTGTAGGTCGCGAAGCGGCGCGCGAATCCAATGGTCAAGGCTTCGGGATCTAACAGCGTCCCGCGGGCGATGACTTGCGAGGATTGCAGGTGACCGTTGATCCAGCCGGTCCGGGCGCGTTCGCGAATAAATCGCATCAGCTTGCGCTTCATGGTTTTGCGCACCGCCCAGAGTTCGCCGTCCGGAATATCGCTCACCCGTTGCCACATGGCCTGTTCATCGCAGCGCTCGGCCCAGTCCGGGCCGAGGAATTTACCATAGAGCTGGTTCATCTCGGGGCCGATCCAGGTCGGGGCATGGATGCCGTTGGTCACGCTCTTGATCGGGATCAGGTCGGTCGCAAGCCCGGGCCAGTGGTGTTGCCACATTTCGCGGGAGACCCGGCCATGTTCGCGGCTCACGCCGTTCACGTGCGCGGCCTGGTTCATGGCTAGTGCCGTCATGTTGAAACCCTGTCCGCGCGATTCCGGTGTTTCACCCAGCCGGAGGAATTCCTCGCGGCTCAATCCGAGTTGCTCCCAATAGCCGGCGAAGTAACGATCCATTAAATGATGGGGGAACACATCATGTCCGGCAGGCACCGGGGTATGGGTTGTAAAGACCGTGCTCTGGCGAACCAGTTCGCTGGCCTCGGCGTGGGTCGATCCCTTCTGGACGAATTCACGGATGCGTTCCAACGTCAGAAACGCCGAATGCCCTTCGTTGGCATGGAAAACGGACGGATCGATTCCGAGCTCCCGTAGCATGCGCACACCGCCGATGCCCAGAAGGATTTCCTGGCAGAGGCGAATCTCCTGGTCGCCCCCGTAAAGGCGAGCCGATAGTGCCCGATTCTCGGGGTTGTTTTCCGGGACATCGGTGTCGATCAAATAGAGCACGATGCGTCCGACTTCGGCGCGCCACACCTGTGCGGCCACCGTACGATGGCCCATCACGACCGTAATTCTGCAGGGTGCGCCTGACGGAGTGAGGGCCGGACGGATCGGGGATTCTTCGCGGTTGAAGGGGGCATAGGCGGCTTCCTGCCAGCCTTCAGGCGTGATCCGCTGACGGAAGTAGCCTTGCGGGTACATGAAGCCGATGCCTACAAGTGGGACACCCAGATCGCTCGCTTCTTTGCAATGATCGCCCGCGAGGATGCCCAGGCCGCCGCTATAAATGGGGATGGAAATGTGCAGGCCAAATTCCGCCGAGAAATAGGCGATCGACGGGCTCTTTGGATGGCCGTACTTCTTGCCGTACCACGTGCCGTTGCCCAGTCGGTATTCGTCAAATCTTTTCATCACCGCCGAGTAGTGCCGGACGAACATCGGATCGTGCACGAGCTGCTGGAGCCGTTCGGGTTTCACTTCCTGGAGCAGACGAACCGGATTGTGATGGGTGAAGTACCAGAGCGTCGGATCGATCAGTTCGAACATCTGCCTGGCTTCCAGCGTCCAGCTCCACCAGAGGTTTTGTGAGAGTTCGGCCAGCCGGATCAGACTCTGCGGGAGGTGGTTGGGGATAGGATTCGCGTTATCGACAGTATTCACACGGACTCCTTTGCCTGTGGCGCGTTGCAGGGGTTAGAGGCGATTGGCTGAAGACTGGCGGATCGGTCGAGCCGCGGTTAGGCGTGTCCGGTCTTGTGCCAGGAGTTCCATTCCTCGGAGAATGCCACGGCGGCGTAGCGTTCGCCAAGGATTTTTGCAACTCGGTTCAGGAGCTTGGTGAGTTGCTGCAGTTCGGCGGGCGTGAGATCCCCGCGGAAACGCGGATGGAGGCCCCAGCGGGTTTCGACCTCTTCGCCGCTCACGTTCGACATGAGGCTCACCAGCTTGATGTCCTGCCCCGTCGGACCCTTCTTGGCCGGCTCTCCGTTGCCGGCGGCTTTTGCGGGTTGCTGAGTCGGCGTGGATGGTGCGGCTGTGGGTGGCGCTTGTCCCTGCAGGACGGCGCTCACGGCGGGAATGATCGCGCTGGCGCATAAGGTTGCGGCGGCGATGACCTGGCCGTTCTGCGGGGCTCCCAGTGTCTGGGCGACGCGCTCAGCGAAGGCCTGAAAGAGTTCGTTCTTCGGTTTTGAGTCTTCCGTGATGAGGAACTTGTACTTCTCGTAGAGGTCGCGGCTTTCCGCCACGGCGTTGCCGACGGTCAGGACGATTTCCATCTGGTCGGCATTGTTGCCGAATGCCGGCTCCAACACGGTCTTCAATTGAGTGGTCACTGCGTCTTCCAATCCGTTCATGAATTCCAACTGATCCTTGATCGGGATGTGCAGCGCCGTCAGCCGGTCGGTCAGGTTGAACATGACCTTCAGAAATTCGAGATAGATGCCCCACTCATCCTGCCGCTTCAGCTTCAGCGCCTGCTCCGGGGCGTTGCGCTTCATCATCGTGACGGATTCGCCCGAGACGGCGAGCATGAGTTCGGCGAGCTGGCGAAGTTGCGCTTGATATTCTTTATTGGCGGTTCCCATACGTGCTCCTGTTCAAGGAGCGCGATTATAGCGGAGAGATGTTTGGGGATGGAAGGGGTGGTTTGGGGGCCGCGTGCGGGGGATGCTCGTTGAGAAGGGTTCCAGCGGTGTGTTATACAGCCCAGCCCGCTGATTGGTATCATGTCGCTCGGCCTTCCCCTGGTCACTCATGGAACGAGAAGTTAAAACGTACGTTCTTAAACGCTCTGAGGATGAGGCTGCGCCGCGCAAGCTGTCGATCGACTATGCCGCGGCGTTGAATGCGCAGCAGTTGGCGGCGGTGACGGCGGGCGAAGGCCCTTCGTTGGTCATTGCCGGTGCGGGCAGCGGCAAGACGCGCACGCTGGTCTATCGCGTGGCCTATCTCATTGATTCAGGCGTCGATCCATCGAATATTCTCCTCCTTACATTTACGCGCAAGTCGGCGCAAGAAATGTTGCAGCGGGCCGGCGAACTGATCGGCGCGCGGAGCGAGCGCGTGTGCGGCGGCACATTCCATTCGGTGGCGAACCTTTTATTGCGCCGTTACGGCCGGTCGATCGGGGTGGAGCCGGGCTTTACGATTCTGGATCGCGGCGATGCGGAAGATCTGATTGCGCTGGTCCGGTCGCAGCTCGGGCTGAATGAAAAGGACAAGCGCTTCCCCCGCAAGGGGACGATTATGGAGATGATCAGCAAGAGCGAGAATACGCTCCGCTCGCTGGAAGAGATCATTCTCGACGAGTTCGGGCATTTTGCCGATCACATCGAAGACCTGAGCCGGTTGAAGACGGCCTATCAGTCGGCGAAGCGGCAGAAGCAGCTGCTCGACTATGACGATCTGCTGGTGATGTTGCGGCAGCTGTTGCTGCTGGACGAAACGGCGCGGATGACGATCTCGCGGCAGTTTCGCTACATCCTTGTGGATGAGTATCAGGATACGAACCGGTTGCAGGCTGAAGTGGTCCGCAAGCTGGCCGCCACCCATAATAATGTGATGGTGGTGGGGGACGATTCGCAGTCGATCTATGCGTTCCGCGGGGCGACGTTCAAGAACATCATGGAGTTTCCGCAACTCTTTCCGGGCACGCAGATCTATAAGCTGGAAGAAAACTATCGCAGCACGCAGCCGATTCTGAATCTGGCGAACTGTATTATCGACGAGGCGGCGGAGAAGTATACGAAACGGCTGTTCACACGGAAAATAGACGGGCCGTTGCCGTCGTTGGTGGAAGCGGCGGGCGAGAATACGCAGTCCCGATTTATTGCGCAGAAGATCCTGGAGTTGCGTGAGGAGGGCGTGCCGCTCAGTGAAGTGGCGGTGCTCTTCCGCTCCAGCTTTCATTCCTTCGATCTGGAGATTGAACTGTCGCGCAAAGGGCTGCCCTTCATCAAGCGCGGCGGGGTCAAATTTATCGAGACGGCGCACGTGAAAGATTTGCTCGCGCATGTGCGAGTGATCGCGAACCCGCTGGATACGGTCAGCTGGAACCGGGTGCTGATGCTGGTGGAGGGGGTCGGGCCGAAGAAGGCGCACGATCTGTTGGCGGCGATTGTAAAGGGCGGGCAGCCGTTCGATGTGTTGCGCGGGGTGAGCGGCCGATCCGGCCAGGGGCTCAAGAATCTGGCGAATACGCTGGAGAGTCTTTCGGGCGCGGATGATCGCTCGCCGTCGGAGCAGGTGAATCACATCTACGAGTATTATCTTCCGATTCTGAAAGAACAGTACGACGACTATCCCAAGCGCACGCGGGATCTCGATCATCTGCATACGATTGCCGAAGGCTATCCCGGGGTGAATGAGTTTCTGGCCGATCTGGCCCTGGAGCCGCCGGACGGCAGTGCCTCGGGTGTGGATGGGGCTGACCGGGACGATGAGCGGATGGTGCTCTCCACGATTCACTCGGCCAAGGGGTTAGAGTGGCAGGCGGTGTTTGTCATTTGGATTGTGGACGGACGGTTTCCGTCGGTCTACTCGTTTGTCGATGACGAGGATTTGGAGGAGGAGCGGCGGTTGTTCTATGTTTCCGTCACGCGGGCGAAACGCCATCTCTTCCTGACCTATCCTATCAACGTGTACGATAAGAGTAGCGGGATGTTGTTGTCGAAGCCTTCCCGGTTTCTGGACCATGTTTCTTCCGATCTGTTCGACACGGTGGCGCTGGTCGAAGAGGGCGGGCGAGGCAACTGGGGTAGCTATCGCGATCAGGACTATTAGTGCACTGGTATGACGATCCCGCCCTCTATCCTTTCTGAGGTCGCATGCGCGGCTCCCTGATTCAACGATCCTTCATGGTTCTCGTCAGCCTGGTTCTGCTCTGCGCCGTGGGGGTGATCTCGTCCTCGGCCGAGGAGCAGAAGGCCTCGGGGGCTGCCCGGATGTGGGAACAGCTCATCGGCGGGGCGACCACGCTTCGATTGCCCACCGGTTTTCTGAAGGCGATGCCCCCGGACTTTGTGCAGTTTGAATTCGACGATCTGCGCACGTATGCGGCCGAGTATCATCCGGGTGAGCATCGGATGGTGTTGAACCGGACGCTTTCGTTCCACGCGGCAGGGCGTGATGTGCGGCCGCTCACGACGATGACATCCAAAGAGTTGGAAGTGCTGTATCACGAGTTGTTCCATGCCTATATCGACTATCTTGAGTCGAGGGAGGCCGGCGGGGCGTTGCCGGGTCCGGAGCAGGAGCTCATCGCATTTGCGCGTGACATGCAGGTGTGCCGGTACCGGGAGGTGTCGATCACGCCGGTGGTCCAACGGATCCAGGAGACGGAGGTGCGCTACCTGTCCGACTCTGAAGCCTGGGAAGCCCTCAATGAAACCTGGGCGGTATTTGTCGGATGGGCTATTTGGAATCAGGTAGAGATTGAAAAGAAGGGGGGGCGATCTATGAGCGGGTCCCCGCAGCTTTCGGGAGAGTGGGTAGCTCGGTTTCGTCGGGCCATTGAGGCAGGTGAGCTCCGAGGGTATTACGTGCCTCAAGATCCCGAGGAGCGACGGGTGACACAGAAGCGATTTCTTGCCCCCGGGTCACAGGTTTCGCTGGAGGAAAGTCGGCGTCTGATGAAGCAAGTGCTTGGTTTGCCAGAAAAATTCATCGGGGCGGCCGAGAGGGCCGTTGGTCAGATCAAAAATATTTCGCCTGGCCGGCCTTGTCCGGTCGCGACCTCGTAGGGCGAAAAAAATGGCAGAGGGGCCATTTCTCCTCTTGACATGGCGCAACTTCGTCAATAGAATCCAGCGTTTCTTGAAATAGCCTTGTTCGCCAGATCAGATGTTTCTCCTCCTCGATGAGGGGAGAGAGCTGTGTGCGGACAGGCTTACTCTAGTTTTTCAGTCTGAATGTGGCGAGATAATTCGCTGAATTTGATTTGAATTTTGTAGGGTGCATACGCAGGCGAGTTGGAACGGGCAGGTACCCAAGTGGCCAAAGGGGGCAGACTGTAAATCTGCTGGCTTATGTCTTCCAAGGTTCAAATCCTTGCCTGCCCACCAGCGTCGGTCTGTTGGGTTGATGTGCATCGCGGAAAGTATAGCAGTCCGTAGGGGATTGTGGTCGCGACAGGACTGACGACGATATTCGGGCGGGCGTAGCTCAGTGGTAGAGTTCCAGCCTTCCAAGCTGGCTGTCGTGGGTTCAAATCCCATCGCCCGCTCCATCGAGTCGAGATGTGTGTCAGGGGTGGAATGTAGATGATGGACCGCAACGCCCACGTAGCTCAGTTGGCAGAGCACGTCCTTGGTAAGGACGAGGTCACGCGTTCGATTCGCGTCGTGGGCTCCATGCGGAACCGTGATGGGCGCAGGGTGGCGAGTGATGAAGGCCGAGGTTTCTGATCCGGCGTTGATCACTATTCACTCATCATGTTTTTTTAGGGAGGATTGATTTATGGCGAAGGCGAAATTTGAGCGGAAGAAGCCGCATGTGAACATTGGGACGATCGGGCACGTGGACCACGGGAAAACCACGTTGACCGCCGCCTTGACCAAGGTGTGCGCCGATCGCGGGCTGGCGAAGTTCATTCCGT
>JAUYAO010000029.1 GCA_030692565.1 Nitrospira sp. | reverse complement strand
GCATTGGGCAGAAGCCAGCAGGCAAAGCGGACCGCCCAGCGGTGCCACCAACCGCCAAGGATCATCCGTGTGCGCCGTGCGAAGTCTGGATCCGCGAGGAAGAGCAGGCTGTGCTCAGATCAATGTCGGACAGGCTCCTAGTCGAATGGATAGTCCGTTGGCCATGTGAGACTGGCCAGTGCTCTCTCATCTGGCTTTTGCCGTTACGCGCAATTTGACATGGGCCTTTTTCTGAAGCGCGTTCACGATGCTAAAGAAGTTGTCCGTGCTGGGGTTGCCACGCGGGGCCAACATCCGATGCAAGCTCTTGCTTGGTTTCTTGAGCGTCAGGGCCAGCTCTTCAAACCCTACAGTGGCATTGACGAGATCCCGTAGGATGGCTTTGCCCACGGCGGTGTCGCCTGCAAAGTAGGCGTTGAGCGCCTCTGTAAAGAGCGCTTCCCGAAAACGCGGGTCATGTTCCACGCGAGCCGCGATGGTGTTTCTAAATTCCCGTGTGAGTGCCATAGGTCGCTCCGTTCTGTGTTACGTCTTCTTGGTGGTGGTACGACGGCGATAGTCGACCCAGCGTTCTTTGGCCGTCTCGATAGCCTGTTGCTGACGTTGTTTCGTGCTGCCACCCAGCAGGATCACGAGGCGGTCACCGTCCTTGCCGAAATAGATTCGATAGCCTGGTCCCGCATCGATCTTTCGCTCGAAGACTCCGGCCCCAACCCCTTTCACATTCGACCAATTCCCCGCACCGAGCTGATACAGCGCCGTCGCAACTTTTGCCGAGGCAACGGCATTGAGCCCTTCGAACCATGCGGCAAAGGGTGAGCGGGACTGCAAATCGAGATATTCGAGTACGCGTATCTCTGCCATAGATATAGTAACTGTTATGTTACCACTGCGATTAGGGGACGTGCCAATGTTTTTGCCTGAGTGTAGGAAAAGAGCAGGCTTTGATGGATGAATGACGGGTCTTGAGGGGTAGGCAGCGGCACAGTCATTTGTGGCGCAGAGTACGCAGGAGGGATAAGGGAGTCAAGGATGGAGCAGGGGGTTGACTACGGGGCAATGGCAGCACGTATTGCTAAGGCGTTTCAGGCGCCAGAGAATCGAAAGTCAATTGGATGACAAGACCTGAACTTGGGAAATGAGGGAAGAAAGAACCGTGCGACCTTGCTCCGCTGGTGACGTGTGCTCTACGCTCCATGCGCTGCGACATGATTTCAGGAATCGTTTCCTACCTCATCAAAACGTCCATGAAATTTGCACTAAGCGCTGCGTACTGGTAGTGTGAAGCACAGCTACTCTTCTTCAATCTTCGTAACCCACCACATAGCGAGGAGCCCGTATGTCAGACTTGTTTGCAAAGCACCCGAATTCCGTCAAGGACGTCGTTGCCGTCGAGACGATCTGTCCTCTGCACCAGGAGGCAGTGAAAGTCAGCTTCGAGATGAATGGCGTGCGCGGGAAGCTGACCGTGCTGGAGGACTGTTCCATTCTGCACCTGGGGGATAAGTGCAACGAAGCTTGCAGAAAGAACCCTGAAATTCTGAATGCGCTTCATGAAAAGATGGAAGAGTTTCGGGAAGAATCGGCACGGGAGATTCCGATCATCTCGACGCCATAACGTGTGTCACTTTTAACGGAGGACAAGATTTTGAAACGAGTATTAGCTCTGTGTCTCGCAGTATTGTTTTCAGCCGTCTGCGCGCTTCATGCGGGGGCGGGGACTCCCAATGTGGAGTTCAAGATTAAGGTCAGTAAAGACGGGTTCCGTGATTCCAATGGCCAGATCATTGCGGCGCCCTTCCGTGTCAAGAAGGGCGAATCGGTGCGCCTCACATTTTTGTTCGACGAGAAGACCTCTGAAGTCTTGCGCGATATGATGCGCAACGCTCAGGATCAACAGGGATTCGTGCACGCCTTTGCTCTTCATAGCGGCAAGGAAATCGTTGCGGAAACACAGGAGCTCAGTCTCAAGAAGAGAGAGACAAGCCTTGAGTTTATCGCCGGGGACAAGGGGGCGCAGAGCTATAAGATCTATTGCACGATGATGTGCTTCGGGATGGAGCACTTAAACGATCTGACGATCGAGGTTGGCTGAAGCGTGTTGTCAGCGAAACCTGTGTGCGCTCGTACTCCAGGTCCATCCATCCTGCGCGTCTCCTAACAAGACAAGAGCACCATCCGTGCTGTCGTCATCTGTCAGATTCCCGCATTTGCCAGAGTAACGATTCCGACCACGATGACGTGGCGGAGTCGCTGGCGCGGTCGAGCCCGAATACACAGTCAGGCAATGGCCCCGCTGATTGCTAGGACGTTTGCTGTGCCAGGATATCAAGTGTCGATTGGTCGGGCTTGCCGTGGAAATGTTTGAGGAGGGCGGCGTTGAAGAGGGCGTTGTCGGTGGTCGCGGTCGAAAACAAGGTCATGCAGGACCGGAATTTGAGAAGGTCCGGATAGCCGAAGATCTCCTCAGCGCTGCGTCCATCCACATCGAGAATAAGCTGCGTACATTCTCTGAGTCTGAAACCTAAGAGGGGGTGTTGCAGATAGGCCTTGGCCTCATCGAGGGAAGTGATGGCGAACTGCTGCGCTGTGCCACTGCGACCAAGACCGGCGATCTGAGGAAAGATGAACCAGATCCAGTGACTCGACTTTGTCCCGGCCCGCAGCTCAGCAAGGACTGTGTCATAGACGCGCTCTTGCGCGTTGAGAAAGCGGTGGAGATTGTAAACATCGGCCATGGACTGTGTACGCTAAGACACCGATCTAATTGTACAAACATTGGAAGTTTGCAGAAAAGTTGGAGGCTTATCCTTTCTTCCGGAGGCGATTGAGTGAGAGGGCTGCGAAGCGCTACCCCATCGGGGAATCCTGTCCCTGTTCAAAGGGGGATGTCAATTCCTGGCCACCTCAACCTGACGCTTATTTGTGCTTTGACATCAGGCGCAAACAGGCTGATGCGAAGGATTACTTTTTTGTGTCTCGCTTTGGTATTGCGTCCGGATAAGGGCCAAGGAAACGCTCGCCGTTGAAGTGGATCATGTGGTCGGGATCTTCGGCGATCCAAACCTCTGATTCCCAGGCGATATACGACAAGAAGGATTGCATAACGCGGCGGCTTTCAAAAACAGTCACAAAAACCAATCCGGCTTTGCATCCAGCGAACAGTTGCTTTAGCTCTTTACGGCGTTTTCCATCAACAGGTCCCGCACTGGTCACGGCCTCGATAAGCAACAGCCAGTTCTTTGCCTTGTCGTGGACGATCACGTCAGGAATCTTCGCGGCGGAATTCAATTCAACTCCCAGCGCGGCCAAGTGTTTCGCCTCAAGATGAACGAATTTGTTTTCCGTGTCGCCGATATACAGCACCACCCCGCCTTGAGCGAACGTTGCACAGAAATGCTCAATGATCGACTTGATCAGTGGATTTTGGCCGCCAGGGGAAAGAGCGACCTGCGAACCATCGGGAAGCGTGACGGGTACGCGAGTCAAGTGTCTCGTTCTGGCAATCTCGTTGGTTAGATCTTCCCGGCTAGCGAGGTACTTCTTTAAGGCCGGTTGCCACTCACCGGTTCCAACCTTGCGTAGTAAGGCTAATGCCGATGGCTCTATTTGATACACCGTCTTCCCACTATTTGTGGGACGCTTGGGGTCATCGGGATTACGAAGGAGTAAGCCTGCCGCTACGAAGAATTTGACGGCGTCATCGCGAATTGTTTCACGTGTGTTGGGTGCATAGCGGACACCGTATATCTTGGCGATGAAATCAATTATAGGGGTGATGCCACGGAGTGGAGCTTGTCCGTCTGCCCACGAAATATCTGGCCGTAGATCGAGGAGGGCTAGGAGCGTATAGGCGGCAGTCTCGTTTCGTTGCTTGGGATTAAACTGTAAGGCCGTTAGTACGGCGATCGTTTCGGCGAGACGGCACTTTCTGTTGGCGGATTTGCTGTGTGATTTATTTGCAGGCATGGAGATGGGTAGAGACGTGTTTGTCGATGTCTGTTTGGGATAGATCGAGCGCGGTCATGTTGCGACCAATTGCGAGTAAGGTGTCGCGGTCAGGATAGGGCAGCTTCCGAAGATCGCTTGCGTTCACTTGGGTATGTCCGCTGAAACGGCGAAAGTATTGATCGACAACTGTAGAGTTCAGGAATGCAAAGAGCCCAACGGCAAGATTACGTTCGAGTCCTTGTCCATTGACGTGAAAATAGTTCAGATGGTTCTCGAATCCAAGCCACTCTGCCTCTACGCTGTCTGGGTCGAATAGGCAGGCGACGAGGCGGCGACGTTCTTCTTTAGATGTAAAGCGCTTCGTAAGCAGATACACGCCGGAAGGTACAAGCCATGGGCGAGTGTCGTCATTGACGAGAATAGCATTTGGTTTGCGAGATGGGGCCTTCGGCCAGCGCACCTTGCCCGCGTCGAAATGGCAGGGATAGACGAGAGGCGCGGTCCCCTTTTGGGCTTCCTGTCTCAGAGAATTCTTGAGGCGAAAGTCTACAACACGTCCGGTCGATACGGAGATGCCCAGAGAGGCAAGGCTTGCCTGGAGGCCGCCCATGCTTTTCTTAGCCGCTGTGTGCGAGGGTGACGAAGGAATGTGGATAAACTTTTCTTTGTCATGTGGATGGACTACTTCATCGAACGCCAGTACCGATTCTGTAACCACGTCTCCATGTTCTCCGCTGCTGCTGGAGATCACTAGATCTCGTGGCTGGTTTCGACCCTTTACTGCATGAAAGATAATATTCTCTTGTAACACGCTGTCATTTCGGAAAGCGGCATTGCGGGATTCAAAAACATGGAGCTGGTGAAGCTCCAGATTGCCCAGGAAGTCCTCGCGGAACGGGCGAAAGTAGGGCCCGTTGCAAAAGCTTCGTGGTGTGATGCCAACAATCTGCCCTGTAGGAGCTAGCAGTTTCTGAATGAGGGCTATAAACCCTGTGTAGAGGTTGCTTGTTTCGATTCCGGCGGTGCGCAACGCACGTCGTTCGGCTGAATCGATGCTGATCTTCCGGTAGGGCGGATTCGCAATCGCTGCATCGAAGGTGGGCGGAGACAGCGCGAATAAATGTTCACCAAGCAACGGGGCCATTTCTTGAATAAAGTCGGCCTCATGGATGGCAAAGGTGAATTGAATCCCGGCTGTTTTGCAGGCCTGTTTGCAGTCCCGCATGGTGTTGGAGAGCGCATCTTGAATGAAGGGGTCACTTTCATAGAGCGTGGCGTCGATGGCGCGAACGGTACCTCGTCGTTTGCACACCTGTGAAACGAACGATGCGGTCAGGGCTCCCGCTCCTGCCCCAGCATCCAGCAAGCGCACCGTGTCAGGAAGGGGCCCGAACAACGAGGCCATGAAGTCCGCCACAGGTAGAGGCGTGAGGAATTGGCCAATCTCTCCTTGCCGTTTCCGAGCATCTGTGAGGGTAGCGTTAGACATGGAAGGAACGTACTAACCTTTGTATCGTGTAATCACTGAATGAATGAGCATGACGCTAGTGTTAGATACGCCGATGAGTGACTGACAGACATTCTACTTTTTTAGAGCATGTTGGTCCATCCCTATATGCACGTGTTTAGGACCTTGAGTTGAGAAGGCTGATGGAAAGAGGTAATGAAGTCAGAAAGCATTGTTTGAATTGACGAACACGACCGAGGGAAGCTTGAGGGGGAGAAGTTCTTGAGGCAACAAGGTAGGCTCCTGGTTTGAGCCTGGGCCTCTTGAGATTACGGGGCTGTCGAGGTCGCTCACGGTTCATTCCGTTCAGCCGGTGGGGCAGTGGGGATATTTCATTGAAGGCCGCCGACATGACTTCCTCGATCCGCTCCACCGGAATGACGGTGAGCTCCTCGCGCACTCTGGCCTTCTGCCACTCTTTGAAACCGGCGCCCCTTACATTTGGCCTGAAGACCCTGCTATGGTACGTCTATGACTACACAATCTCCCATCGTTCCCCAAACTGTAAACTGTGCGAATGGCCAGTGTGGGAGGCCGCTCGACACGCAGGTCAATCAAGGCTACCCTGACTCGACGGTGCCGATGGGGTATATCCACAAGCTCTACGACCCATCTCTCCCGCCATTCCAAGTCGTGTGCATGAAATGTGGGCACTACTCGCTCCGGTATCAGCGCAACCGACCTGACTGATCTCCGCCGACCTTTTCAGTGCCCGCGCATGCCTGCGCAGGCCTCTCCCAGTCTGAATCTGCTACAGTAGACCCCCATGACGCGCACGCTCCGGTCTGCCTTCGTTCTGCTTCTCTTTGCCCTTTCCATCTGGGCGAGTTTTTCGGCTGCGACTGTTTTTGCCCTTGATCGTGACGTTCCCGCCATTGTTCCCGCTCCACAGACGGCCGGCTGGTGGATGCCTCAACATGAGCGCAATGTGGCGCGCGTGCGACAGGGGGAGGTGGATCTCCTCATGATCGGCGATTCCATCACGCAGGGGTGGGGCGACGAGGGGCGGCGGGTGTGGGAGCGCTACTATGCCCATCGCCGGGCGGTGAACTTGGGATTCAACAGCGACCGGACTGAGCAGGTCTTGTGGCGGTTGCAGCGCGGAGAGATTGACGGCATCCACCCGAAGGTGGCGGTGGTCCTGATCGGCACGAACAACTCAGGGACGAGGAACGACCCGTCGGAGGAGACGGCTGCCGGGGTGCAGGCGATTGTGACGCTCTTGCGAGCGAAGCTCCCGGAGACCAAGATTCTGCTGCTCGGCATCTTCCCGCGAGGCGCGGCGGCGCGCGATTCACTTCGGCTCTCGAACGGATCGATCAATGATCGTCTTCGCGGATTCGCCGACGGTCAGCACCTGGTTTATCTGGATCTCGGGCATTTGTTCCTGGATCGAGACGGGCGCCTGAAGCGAGACCTCATGCCGGATCTGCTGCACCCCAATGAACAGGGCTATCAAGTCTGGGCCGAAGGCATGGAAGCGCAGCTCAAGACGTTGATGGGAGAGTGAGAAGAGGTGAGTGTTGATTGCCCCGCATTACGCCAGAGGCTGAGGCTAGGCTATTGGGGCCGTCTGATTCTGATGGCGTCACGGTCAACGATCACCAGTGCTCGAGCCAGCTCCGCATCCGGTATTTCCCCGAGAAGCCGGTGAAGTGCTTCCTGGGTTTCCTCAATCGTTGTCGGCCAAACATGGAGTCGAATAATGCCGGCATGGGAGCCGACTGGAAAGGATCTCTGATCCGCGAAATCTTCATCGAAGGTGATGATGACGGCTTGTCGGCTCTGCGCCCAGATGAAGATCTCTTCATCAGGCTGTCCGGACAAGGCGACATCTGAGGTGTGGTGAATCGTCCAGTGAGGGCGACGGGTGCGAAGCCACTGCGCTATGGCCCGGGGAACGTTTTGATCGAGCAGGACGGTGAGCGGCTCAGGCACGGGGAATCACTTTGTCTTCATCGATTACGTGGCTGGCATAGTCTAACGCCGATGCCACATCCTCACGGGTGAGCTCCGGATAGGTTTGGAGAATCTGATCGTTCGTGTAGCCGCCTGCTATCAAGCCAAGAATATTCGTCACCATGATCCGAGTCCCTCGGATGCACGGCTTTCCGCTGCAGATGTGGGGATCGATGCTGATTCGATCGTAGCGCATAGATGACCTTCCCGAAGCGAGTTGCTTCTCCTGTCGCGTTGACTAGTTCATGATAACAAGCTCGACTCAATGGGTCAAAGAATCTGAGTGAGCTCGGCAGCATACACAACTGCTACTCTGAGTCAGTACGGGGCTGCGGGATGGGGGTGTGTCGGCCCCGGATTTCCCCGGGGCCGACTGTGTTACGACGCGGTCGAGGTGGCGAGCGGTTCATCCCGTTCAGCCGGTGGGGCTGCGGGGATGTCCTGATTGAAGGCCGCCGGCAGGACTTCTTCGATCCGTTCCACCGGAATGAACGTGAGCTGGTCGCGCACTTCCTGTGGCACTTCTTTCAGATCCCGCTCATTGGCCTTCGGCAGAATGATCCGCCGGATGCCCGCGCGATGGGCCGCTAGAACCTTCTCTTTGATGCCGCCAACCGGCAGCACCAACCCGCTCAAGCTGATTTCTCCCGTCATGGCCGTATCGCTGCGGACGGCTTTTCCGACATAGGCGGACGCCAGTGCCGTGGCCATCGTGATACCGGCTGACGGGCCGTCTTTCGGAATCGCGCCTGAGGGCACATGGATATGGACCCCGTTGCGTTTGAACTTCGAAATATCGAGCCCCATGCTCTCGGCATGCGACCAGAGATAGCTCCGGGCCGCGCGTGCTGATTCCTGCATCACATCGCCAAGCTGTCCCGTCAGGGTCAGTTCATGACTGCCTGGCAGGAGCGTCGTTTCGATATAGAGGACATCGCCTCCCGCCGGGGTCCAGGCTAAGCCTGTCGCCACTCCGGGCGGCAGATTCTTTCGCGCCTCTTCCGGCATGAACCGTTCGGAGCCGAGCCATTCATCCAGCATATCCGGGCGAATGGTGACCGGCTGGCGTTCCTGACCTTCCGGGAGTTCCGCGAAGGCTAAGGCCACTTTTCTCGTCAACCGGCCGAGCATTTGCTCCAGCTGGCGCACACCGGCTTCGCGTGTGTACCGGCTGGTGACGAGATTCAAGACCTCGTTTGACAAGAGCGCCTGTTCGGCATTCAAGCCTGCTTCCTTCAACCGTCGCGGCCAGAGATAACGCCTGGCGATTTCCGCCTTCTCGTGTTCGCTGTAGCCTTGCAGGCGGATGATCTCCATCCGGTCCAACAAGGGTTGGCTGATGGTGTCGAGGGTATTCGCCGTCGTGATGAAAAACGCCTTCGACAAATCGAAGGGGAGATCCAGATAGTGATCGCGGAACGTGTGGTTCTGCGCCGGATCGAGGATTTCTAAAAGCGCAGCAGCCGGGTCTCCGCGGAAGTCGCGCCCCATCTTGTCGACTTCATCGAGCATGAGCACGGGATTGTTCACCCCGGCCCGCCGTACGGCTTGAATGATATGGCCAGGCAACGCCCCGACATAGGTGCGGCGATGGCCGCGCAATTCCGCTTCATCGTGCACGCCGCCCAGGCTGAGCCGCTCGAACGTCCGGCCCATGGCTCTGGCGATCGATTGGCCCAGACTCGTCTTGCCGACACCCGGAGGGCCGACTAAGCAGAGGATGGGCGCCTTGGCCGACGGATTCAGCTTCAAGACCGCGAGATGCTCCACGATCCGTTCTTTGACTTCTTTGATGCCGTAGTGATCCTCTTCGAGCACCTGCCGGACTTTCGCCAGGGCGAGTGAATCTTCCGACGCCTTCTTCCAGGGCAATTCGAGCACCAGCTCCAGATAGGTGCGGAGCACCTGATGGTCCGCCGATGACGGCGGGACTTTGGCCAGGCGTCCGAGCTCGCGCTCGGCTTCCTTCCGCACATGGTCGGGGAGGTCCGCCTCCGCCACTTTCTTCTTGAGCAGGGCAAGATCGCTGTCGTCGCTGTCGGATTCGCCGAGTTCCTGTTGGATCGTTTTCAATTGCTCCCGCAACATGTATTCGCGCTGGCTCTTGCCGATCTTCGCCTGCGCATCGCTGGTGATCTTGTCGCGGAGCTGGAGGATCTGAATCTCCTTGGACAAGGCCACATAGAGGGCGCGCAGCAAATCCAGCGTCGCGGTGCTTTCGAGCAGCTTCTGCTCTTCCGCCACGCTGAGGTTGACCAGTGAGGCCACTCGATAGGCGAGCGCTACCGGATCATCTTCATGGCTTAACGCTTCGCTGGCCTCTTGCATGCCAGGGGCTTGGATCACCCTCGGGAGTTCTGTCACCAGCTCCTGAATTGCCCGATGCATGGCCTGCACTTCCGTGCCGGTCTCCGAGGGGCGGTCCAGCGCCCGGACCCGGGCAATCGCATAGGGAGTCGATTGGGTTTCTTCAATGATCGCCACGCGGTCCACACCCTGGACAAACGCGTGAATCGCGCCTTCCGAGGATTGGCCGATCTGCTTGATGATGGCTTTGGTGCCGATCGTGTAGAGGTCGCTCAGGCCCGGTTCTTCGGTCTGCGAGTCGCGCTGAGCCACGACCAGGATCATCTTCTCTTCGGTCTTCATCGCGGCCTGCACCGCCGCCATCGATCGTTCGCGACCGACGGTGAGGGGCATCATGACGCCGGGGAATAAGACGGTTCGCTTGATCGGTAATATGGGAAGGGTCAGCACTTTGGTCTCGCTGTCCATGTTGAGTCCTTTCTCTCTCTCATCCTTGAGCAGAGACACGATGGGTGAGCGTGTGAGAGCAGAGATAGATCGGGGATCGGGCAAGTCAAGGGCAGGCGTGAAGATGTCCGGGTCACTGCGCGAATAGACAGACCCAGAGGCGAGCGGCGGCCGGTCAGCGGTCTTGAAAGAGGCTGCCGGTGGCCCGGATCGTCCGATCGTTCCCGCGGCCTGAGGTGGTGCCGGTAGGCGTTCCGGACGAGGTGTCGTAGGTATCCGTTCCGGCGAGATCGAAGAACAGGCCGAGGCTGTCGGGGGTGCCGCGGCCCAGTCCGGATTGGCCGCTGTAGCGATCGGCTCCGCCTTCATCGATGAAGAGCGACCAGGATTCGCTCTCGGCATCTCCCAGCCCCGTGCTGCGGGTCAGGTCGTAGGTGTCTGATCCCGTCCCGCCATCCAGCAGCAGACTCACGCTCCGGTCGTAGGTGCCGCTGATCGTGTACTTGGGACCGGAGGGCGTGTAGCGATCCGTGCCCTGCGCATCGACGAGCAGGCCGATGCCATAGTGGCCGGCGGCTCCCAGGCTGGTGCGTCCGCCTGCGCGGCTGTCGTCTCCGCCGAGATCGAGCGCCACGCCGAGTCCGAAGTAATGGCCGGCGCCTTGCGCCAGGTTGCCGCTGCGATACTGATCCTGGCCCTCGAGATCGATGAGATAGCCGAGGCCGCCGGCCAGATTCAGGAGCAGGGCGTCGGTTTTCTTGCTGCCGCCGTCGACGCCGGCGCCGCTGCCCATGCCGTAGCAGAGATATTGAAAGGCCGGGTCGCCGGGCTTGGCCGTCGGCGCTTCCTGGGGATTCAACGAGCCGGGATATTTGTCGCCGCATTGATAGACGTCATTGCCGGCCCGATCGATCACGGCGCCCATTCCCAAGGGGCCGCCGAACCCGATGGCGAAGGCGTGGCTGGTGTACCGGTCGTTGCCGGCCAGATCGACCAAGAGACCGAGTCCGCCGAATGCCGCGCCCTGGGTAAACCGGTTGCCCATATACACATCGTTGCCGGTGCGGTCGAAGAGGATCCCGATGCCGGCGAAGCCGGTGCCGCCGGACCCCTGGTCGAGTTGATAGACGTCGTCGCCGGCCAGATCGATGAGGAGTCCGACGCCGAGCCGTCCGGTAGCCAGGCCGAGCGGGTCGCTGGTGTAGGTATCGTTGCCGCTCAGATCGATCACCACGCCGATGCCATGCTCGATGTCGCCGGATGAGGCGATCATCCCGTGATACGTGTCGTCTCCGCCGAGGTCGACGACGAGGAGGACGCGCCGGTCCAGGTCGTAAGTGTTGACGCCCGGACCGCCGATGACGATCAAGCCGTCGCGGGTCTGCTGGACGAACAGCACGTCGCCGGTGATGCCCGGCGGCGGTTGTGCCACCGGAGGACGATGTTGGAAGGCGAGGGCCAGGCGTTGCAGCAGGCTTTCGTTGCCCAAGCGCGCCACGGTCTGCGCCGCCGCGAGCAGCGCGGCATAGTCGAGCTGTTCATCCACGAGGCGGGCGAACTCCGCCTCCAGCTTGAGATGCGCGGCCCGTTCCTGGGCCGGCTCGTTCGAGCGGGGCGAAAATTGGTCGGCCAGGGTCCGCGCGTGTTTGAAGAGGAACCGTCGCTCGTCGTCGGAGAGATTGGCCAGCGCCTTCTCCCGCTGGATGGCGGCATCGTCCAGCGTATCGGTGAGGAAGCTGACCATTTCTTTTTGGGCGGTCGTGCCCGGGAAGGGGATCGGCTTGAAGTATTCGGAGGTGCGGTCGACGGCGGCCTCCATGACATCCAGCAATGCGGGCAGATTGTCCGTGCCGCCGCCGCCGAGTTCCGCCATCAACAGTCCCTGGTGCTCCAGCGCGGACAAGCCGGCCCAGGGATCGGTGAGGCTTTGCAGGGCGATGCGCCGCTTGTACCGCGCCGGCACGTCGCGACCGATGGCATGGGTGGCGAGGACGCGGGTCTGTTGGGGGCCTTGCTGCTTTTCGATGTCTGGTTGCACCATCGGGGCCAGCCGGTCGACGACTGACGTATAGAGCCGGCTCTTGGACGTGACCCCCGGGACCGGCGCTTTGGGACTGAAGAGCTGACAGCCCGTCAACGTGGCAAGCAGGAGTAGAGAGCCGACGACGAGGCTGCGCAGGGGAGGCATTCGTGTTCCGTGATTGAAGGAGGAGGCCGGTGCCGACATGGCGGTAATTTATCACAGCTTGAGTAAAGATTCCGGGAGTCCTTTGTCCCGAGTCTGTCCGGATTGAATGATGTAAATCTCGCCAGGCTTGAATATACTGCTCGGCGCGTCCGGGCCGGCCGACCGGCGCCCTCGACCGGAGAGGCGCTCACCCCGGGACTGTCGTGAATATCTCGGCGCCGTTCATTCACCGTCCGGTTGCCACCACGTTGTTGACCATCGGGGTCACGCTCGTCGGTCTCGTCGCGTTCCGCTTCCTGCCCGTCGCCTCGCTCCCGCAAGTCGAGTTCCCGACCATCAATGTCTCGGCCACGTTGCCGGGCGGCAGCCCGGAAACCATGGCCACCTCGGTGGCGGCTCCGCTGGAACATCAGTTCACGCGCATCGCCGGTGTGACGGAGATGACTTCCACGAGCATGCTGGGGTCCGCGAATATCACGCTGCAATTCGACCTGAGCCGCAATATCGACGGTGCCGCGCGCGACGTGCAGGCCGCCATCATGGCGGCGCGGAGCGAACTGCCGACGACCCTTCCGAACAGCCCGACGTACCGGAAGATCAATCCGGCCGATGCGCCGATCCTGATCCTGTCGCTGACATCCGATCTGGTCAGCCGGGGCCGCATGTATGATGTGGCGTCCAGCGTGCTTCAGCAGAAACTCTCGCAGATCGACGGGGTGGGGCAGGTCACGGTGGGCGGCGGGTCGCTCCCCGCGATCCGCGTCGATCTGAATCCCACGGCGTTGAACAGTTATGGGATCGGACTCGGCGACGTCCGCCGGATGTTGAGCAGCACCAACGTGAATCGTCCCAAGGGCCAGTTGTCCGACGGGCAGCGGACCTGGGAGGTGCGGGCCAACGATCAGCTCCATACGGTGGAGGATTATCTACCGTTGATCGTGAGCTATCGGGAGGGGCGGGCGGTGCGGCTTTCGGACGTGGCGACGGTCGAACAGTCGGTGGAGGATCTGCGCACGAGCGGCGTCGCGAACGGCGTTCCAGCGGTGCTCATCATCATCAACCGGCAGCCGGGCGCCAACATCATCGAGACGGTCGACCGCGTCCGGGCGTTGCTCCCTCAATTGGAGGCGTCGATTCCCGGGAGCATGACGTTGAAGGTCGTGGTGGACCGCACTCCGGTCATTCGCGCCTCGCTGCACGACGTCGAACGGACGCTCGCGATTTCCGTCTGTCTTGTGATCCTGGTGGTCTTTGTGTTTTTGCGAGATGTCCGGGCCACGCTGATTCCCTGCGTGGCGGTGCCGGTCTCGCTGATCAGCACGTTCGGCGTGATGTATCTCTTCGACTATAGCCTCGACAATCTCTCGCTGATGGCGCTCACGATCGCGACGGGGTTTGTGGTGGACGATGCCATCGTCGTGCTGGAAAACATCAGCCGGTATCGGGAGCAGGGCATGGATCCGATGCAGGCGGCGCTGCGCGGCGCGCGCGAGATCACGTTTACCGTGCTGTCGATGACCATCTCGCTCGTGGCCGTTTTCCTCCCGATTCTCTTCATGGGCGGCATGATGGGACGGCTGTTCCTGGAGTTTGCCGTCACGCTCTCCGTGGCGATTCTCGTCTCGCTGGTCGTCTCGCTGACCACCACGCCGATGATGTGCGCCCGCGTACTCAAAGCGGATACCGGCAGGGCCCATGGAAGACTGTACCGGATCAGCGAACGGTTCTTTGAGGGGCTGCGCAGCGGCTATGCCGGCAGTCTCGGCTGGGTGCTCCGCCATCCGCGCAGCATGCTCGTGGTGACGCTGGCGACGATGGCGTTCAGCATCTATCTCTATACCATCGTGCCCAAGGGCTTCTTCCCCCAGCAGGATACGGGCCGCATGTTCGGGAACATTCAGGCCGCCCAGGACATCTCATTTCAGGCCATGCGGCAGAAACTCACCGAGGTCGTCGAGATTATCAAGAGCGATCCAGCCGTCGACACGGTCACGGGATTCAGCGGCGGAGGAGTCAGCGGGAATACCAATGCCGGCCGTATGTTCATCTCGCTGAAACCGCTCGAAGAGCGGGAGCTCAGCGTGGATCAGGTGATCGCCCGGCTGCGTCCCAAGCTGGCCAAGGTGACGGGTGCGCCGACGGTGCTGCAGGCCATTCAGGACCTGCGAATCGGCGGGCGCGCCAGCAGCGCGCAATATCAGTACACATTGCAAAGCGTGGATCTCGCCGAGCTGAACACCTGGGCGCCCAAGGTCGAGCGTCAGTTGCGCACGCTGCCGGAAATCACCGACGTGAACAGCGATCAGCAGGACAAGGGGCTGCAATCCCTCGTGGTGTTCGATCGCAGCACGGCTTCCCGGCTGGGGATCAGTCCCCAGCTGATTGACGATACGCTTTACGATGCATTCGGCCAGCGGCAGGTCTCCATCATGTATACGCCGCTCAACCAGTATCACGTCGTGATGGAGGTGGCCCCGCAATATTGGCAGAACCCCTCGACGCTGCAGGAAATCTATGTGCGATCGCCGGCGGGGGCGCAGGTGCCGCTCAGTGCCGTGACGCGTTACGAACCGACAAACACGCTGCTCCTCGTCAACCATCAGGGGCAGTTCCCTGGCGTGACGCTGTCTTTCAATATGGCTCCGGGAGCGTCGTTGGGCGATGCGGTCGCGGCGATCGACAAGGCGACGCGGGAGATGGGGCTTCCGGCCGGCGTCCGGGGGACCTTTCAGGGCGCGGCCAAAGCGTTTCAGGCGTCCGTCGACAACCAGCCCTTTCTCATTCTTGCCGCGCTGGTGACGGTCTACATCGTGTTGGGGATTCTCTATGAGAGTTACATCCATCCCTTGACGATCCTCTCCACGCTGCCGTCCGCGGGAGTGGGCGCGCTGCTCGCGTTGCTCCTGTTTAAGACGGAGCTGAGCATGATCGCGCTAATCGGGATCATTCTATTGATCGGCATCGTGAAGAAGAACGCCATCATGATGATCGACTTCGCGCTGGACGCGGAGCGCAAGAATGGCAAAACGCCGGAGGCGGCGATCTATGAAGCCTGTCTGTTGCGGTTCAGGCCGATCATGATGACCACGCTGGCGGCCCTCTTCGGCGCCCTGCCTTTGGCGCTGGGGACGGGCGTCGGGTCGGAATTGCGCCGGCCGTTGGGTATCGCCATCGTCGGCGGGCTCCTCGTGAGCCAGTTGCCCACGCTCTACACGACGCCGGTGATTTATCTTTACCTCGATCGATTGCGGCTGCGGTTCATGCGTGTGCGCACCGGCCGCCGGACGGACGAGCCGCTGTCTCCGGACAATCCTGTGCCGGAAGTTCCCCGCTAACCGCCGGTGTCACCGGTGTCAAACGAGAAGGGAGCTGTTCATCATCGACGGTGTTCAGGCTGACAGGAAAGCTTCGGACGCGGCAGCGCGGAGGGCCTGGGCGGCAAAGCCGGAATGGCCAAGGCGATCGGCCCGCGGTGTGACGGCGACAAGATCTGTGACTCGTTCCCGGACCCCCTGACTGTATCGAAGAAACTCCACGCCTAGGTAGCCGTCTTTACACCAGCGTACGACAGAGACTTCCACCCCCAGCGGGGTGGGCTCCTGCGCCACGGCAATCTCGAGCGCGAGATAGGCTCCGGCATTCAGGTCGATGTCGCTCCTCATTCTGCAGCCGGTGGGCGAGAGGTCGAGGAGGACTCCTTCGCCGGTCCCGCTATCGGTTTGGATATTCGCCGGGTAGCCGACGGGGATTCGAGTGCGACATCGTGGTTGCATGGTCAATGCCTTCCTGGTGAACCTACAAGGCATATCGGCAGGGATCGTGGAAACTTGACCTGTTGCCGGGAAGCTGGCGCCGGGCGGGGCGGTGTGGTGTGGCGCTCAGGCTGCCACGGCTCCTGGCGCTGCGTCGTTCTTCGTGAGTCGGAGTGGCTGGGGGGATGCCAGGTCGATCGCTTCGGCCGTGACGGCTGTTTCCTTCGCTGCGGGGCCGATTCCATACCGTTCCCGGCGGAGCTCATGGCCGAGCTTGGTCCGATAGACCAGCTCATCCGTCTCAAAATCATATTCAGGAATCTCGGGGCTTTCCCACCGCAACGAGAAGTAGTGGGCATAGAGCGTGTAGAAGCCGTGGTCTTTGGGGTTATGCCGCAAGACATATTCGGGCATCGATTGGATATCGAACGCCGCGTGGTAATGCTGGAGCCAGAGGTAGTCACCCAGGATGACCAGCTTGACTAACGGAGGGTCCGAATAGAATTTCAGGTTGATCGCTTTGCCCATGGCCTTCAGCCGCTTGAGCAGCACAATACTCTGTCGGACTTCTTCCCGGAAGGTGGCCAGCGTATGCTCCGGATGGCCGAGGGCTTGAATCCTGGTCGTGGCGTCGTGGCTGTAGGGATTCACCAGGAGAATTTTGGCACCCAGACATTTATCGAGCACGGAGGACAGGTCGCCGACCTGGTCGACGAGCGTACTGTAGCCGCTGGATCCGATCACCATGATCGTCCGGCCGGCTCCGTGCTCTTCTTTAAGTTGCCGGATACGCTGCTGCGTGCCGTTCGTACGACGGGGGAAGTAGGAGACGAGGCCGGCCCCGGCCGCCACGGAGGCCATCGCGTGATCCCGGACGCTCCGGCGGAGATAGTTCAATCCGAGAATCAACATGACCGCAACAGTCAGTTCCAGGGCAATGAGCGAAAGCTTGTCATTTTCGATACGGGACCAGAAGGCCAGAAACCGGGTGGCGCCGGTCGGGAGCAACAGGGCGATGCCGGCGCTGAGGAGGGCCACGACGATGTGATATAGACTTCCGGACACATCCCGCAGGAGTGCTCGGATCGAAAGCGAATATTCATGAAACACGGCAACTCCTCTTTCTTATCGATTAGGCACCCATTGCAACGCGGCCAGGCTCTACGGACAGCGAGGAACAGGCGATGACGCCATTGGACGCTCGTGAGCCGGCGCGGACGGCAGTGAGTGGACAAAAAAAGATCGCGTCAGACTCTCTGTCGAATCGGGGAAGGTGCCCCCGAAACCGGAAGGTCTCACGCGATGGACTCCTACACGACCATCTCCTCATATCGGTCATCCTGAGGAATACTTGAGGCAAGAGCGAGGTATGGGTCGAAAGGGCCGGGCTGGGTTAAGCCTGTGCGGGCGGGGTAAGCCGCCTTCTGGCGCCGCCTTGGACGATGAGGAATTCGTAGAGGCGGCATTCGATGGCGCCGTTGAAGAGGGGCGTGCGTTTGGTGGGAGCCAGGCCGATGAGCTTCGGAGCCCGAAGGTCTCCGGTGAAGAGATACACGCGCCAGCCGACGCACCGGGTTTTCAGCCAGGAGCCCAGTTTGGGATAAAACACATCCAGATCGGCTTGAGTGCCGAGTCGGACGCCATAGGGGGGATTCATGACGATGGTGCCGGGCTCTTGCGGTGGAGTGAGATCGAACAAATCCATTTGGGTGAGTGCGATGTCATTGGCGACTCCGGCGCGGGTGAACTGATCCTTGGCGGTTTGCACGGCGCGCACGTCTCGATCTGATGCATAGATGGAGGCCGGAGCCGCTGGCAATTGTTTGGCTTGGGCCTGAGCCTGGACCGTTTTCCAGAGTGCCTGGTCGAAATTCGAGAAGAGTTCAAAGGCGAAGCGCCGACCCAGTCCGGGGGCTATTCTCCTGGCAAGCATGGCCGCTTCGAGCGGAATGGTCCCCCCGCCGCAGAGGGGATCGAGGAGTGGGGTGGTTCCGTTCCAGCCGGTGAGCTGGACGATGCCGGCGGCTAGATTCTCGCGCAAGGGGGCTTCGACGGTGGATTCGCGGAAGCCGCGCTTGAAGAGCGAGTCCCCAGTGGTTCCGAGATAAAGCGTGAGATGGGTGGCATCGAGAAAGGCGTCGATCCGGATGTCCGGGCGGTTGGAGTGTACGCTGGGACGAGCGCCTTTCAGCTTGGTAAAGGTGTCACAGACGGCATCCTTAATGCGCAGTGTGACGAAGTCGATACTTTTAAGCGGACAGTGCTGTGCGCTGGTTTTGACTTTGATGGTGCGCGCGGGGGTGAACCATTGTGGCCAGGGGAGAGCGGAGGCTGCGACGTAGATATCTTGTTCGGTGCGATACGGGACGTGCGCGACTTCCAGCAGTATACGGCTGGCCATGCGACTTTCCAGATTGGCCCGGTAGATGGTGGCGAGACCACCGGAAAATCCGACGCCTCCCTCGGCTGGGCGCAGGTCGGTGGCGCCGAGGGCGGCCAGTTCCTGTTGCAGCAACGCTTCGAGGCCGCGCGGACAGGGTGCAAAGCAGCGGTAGTTTGTGTTATCCATCCTGATCACCTAATGAGAAAGAGCCTGCCGTGAAATTCTGCAGTACCTGCGGGGCCCCGGTCAGCCAAAAGATCCCAGCCGGCGACAATGTGCTGCGCTATGTGTGCGACCATTGTCAGGCTATTCATTACCACAATCCCAAGATTGTCGCTGGCTGTATTCCCGAATGGGAGGGGCAGATCCTGTTGTGTCGGCGTGCGATCGAGCCGCGGCTGGGGCTCTGGACGTTTCCGGCCGGATTTATGGAGATCGGGGAGACGACGGAAGAGGCGGCGGCCCGGGAGACGAAGGAAGAGGCGCTGGCGGATGTGGAGATTACGGCGTTGTACGCGGTGCTCAGTATGCCGCATATCGGGCAGGTGTACATGGTGTTCCGCGGGCGCATGCTGACCCCTGAGTTTGGAGCCGGCGCTGAAAGCCTGGAGGTGCGTTTGTTTCCCCGCCACGCGATTCCGTGGGATGGCATGGCCTTTCCAGTGGTCGCTGAAGCGCTTCGTCGGTTTGTGAAGGATGCTGCCGTGGGGCAATTCCCCCTGCATCTGGCGAGCGTCGATGATCGGATGCCGCCTGAGCCGGTTCCTGATTTGTGACCGGCCCCTACCGAAGCCGGGCGCGCGGCGCAATGGCGTGGATGTCTACGAGCGAGTCGGCGCGATCGATCGTGTAAAAAATCCGCCAATCCCCGACAGCGTATTTCGACAGGCCCGGCAGATTCGGCGCGACCGGTTCATGGCGCAGGTTGTCCACGTTTGACGCGATCCATTTGGTTTTGTCGAAGAGCCGTTGGGCCATGGCGGGATCAACCTGCGTCAGGTCCTGGATGACGGTCGGTCGGAAGGCGAGGCGAAACCAGGCCATGGTCGGTTACCAGCGCAGCCCGAGTCGGTCGGCCACGTCATCGCCCGAGAGCCGTTCGCTGCTGGTGAGGGACTCTTTCAAGCGCGCCTGCAGGGCGTCTCCCAATGCCAACCCGAGGTCCGGATCGCCGATGAGTTCGCGTAGGCGATCGTCGACGAGGCCCTGGACGAGTTCTTTTAACTGTTGGGGCGTAAGCTGGGAGAGATCCATGGTTTGAGAGGATACGGAGTTGCTCGGGAGAATTGCAACATTCCTGTTGCGAGAGGCGAGGAAGGCTAGGCGGCGTGCGTGGCGGACGAGAGTTTGGTGATCAGTTGATTGAGGCGCTCGAGTTGCGGGGGCGCGATCGTGAGGAATTCGATGCCGATACCGTGCGAGCCGGTCCAGCGGACCGCGGCATTGGAAATGATGATCGGGGAGGCTTCTCCGGGGAGTTGCAGTGAGACCTCCAATTGCATGCCCGTAAACGGTCTGATGACGCTTTCGACCCGGCAGCCTTTGAGGGAGACATCGCGGAGCGCGGCGTTATACTTCAATCGATCCCGCTGGACGAGCGTGCTCGAGATGGAGGCCGGGAATCGGGGAAACTTCCGTGTCACCATTGTCAGGACTCCTCTGATAGCTGCTCAATCAATTGCGCCAACCGATCTCGCTCTGATTCCTGCATGCCGAGAAAGTCGACGCCGAAGTCATCTTCCATGGTCCATCGGACGGTGGCCGCATGGACATGGATCGGTCTACGCGTGGGTGGGTGGAGTTCGAGTTTGAGGATAGTGCCGATTTCCATGGTGATATGTGCGGCGCTCATGATCTTGCATCCACCCAGGCCGAGGTTGTACACGGTACCTGTGGTGACGCAGTCGCCGGTGCACGAGATGGGGAATTCGACGCGATAGCGGGTTTGTTGGCGTAACTCAGCCTTTTCCCGTTCACGTTTGGATTGAGTGGCAAGGGGCCGCATAGTGGGCAAATATTTCCTGTTCGCTGCCGTGGTGTAATTCTCTCTGAAGGCTATGTGGCAAGGACGGGAATGTCAATTAAAACGCTGATCTGTGCGAGCGTCTCTCATGTTCACGGTTGAGGGATTATGGCCATGAAGCGAAAATCGGGAGAGCCGATCTATTTAGGGCGTCATGTGCTGGCGCTGGGGTTGGCGGTGGTTTGTCCGGGAGCGCTTCCTCAGCTCTATCATCTGATGGTCGCTCCGATTTCGATGGAGGTCAGGCTGGGGGCGGGATTGCTCATTGCCGTAGGCGCGGGCCTGGTGCTGGTGCGACTGTACTCAGTGTCAGCGAAAAACGAGCCGTAACGAATCAGCATCGCAACTTTGCTCAGCGACGGCCCCAATGCCGGTAGTGCCTCGGGCCCCAATAGATGTGCGGGCCATAGTAGTACGGGTACCCATAAAATCCCGCGCGCCCCAGATAGAGGCCCAGTCCCACGGCCGGCGGGTACACATAGGTGTAGGCGCTGTAGGGGACAGAGGGAACGATAGTGGGCGGGGCTGCCAGTTGCCTCTGCATGTCTGCTGTGGCGGCGGCCTGCCGGTCGCTCTGCTGTTTAAGCTGTTCGACGGCGCCTTGTTGAGCCTGCAGCTGCCCTTTCAGTTTTCCGATCTCTTCCCGCTGCAATTCGATAAAGGTATTGAGACAGCGGGTCTGCGCCTCACCTTCGTACGTCGAACATTCCCAGGGTACTGGTTGATTCTGAGCATGCGCCAACCCGGTTGCCAAGAGTATGGCTGCCGCTGCGGCTCCGACGATGAGGATGGATTGCGCAAAGTGCTGAGTGTGGGAGGGCGCCATCACGGTTGCCTGACGGGCCATAGTGTTCCTCCTCGTGTGACGTGCATCTGTGTACACGCTACCATGTGAGATCAGGTTTGAATAGCCCTGCATGTTTCACTCAACGCACGAGCGCTTTCACGGTTGACGAACAGGGATCCTTTCCGCTGTGTGCAGGCGCGGATGGTGGTTTGATTTTGAGGGAGCGGCCCCCCTAGAATGCGCCATCATTCACACGAGAAGCGCATGCGATCTCCCTCATCCAACCCGCCGCGGCGGAAGACCAGGTCCAATCCTAAGAATCCCGCGCTCACGCCATCCCTGAAGCGCCGGTTCCAGCAGCGTTTGCTTAAGTGGTACGGCGAACACGGGCGCGATCTGCCCTGGCGCAAGACATCCGATCCGTACCATATCCTCGTGTCGGAAGTGATGCTGCAGCAGACGCAGGTCGACCGGGTAATTCCCAAATACCATGAGTTTCTGGATCGCTATCCGAGTTTTGAGCATTTGGCGGAGGCGCCCGTTGCCGATGTGAAGAAGACCTGGTATCCGCTCGGCTATAACATCCGCCCGGAGCGGCTCCACAGCATCGCGTGTGAAACGGTGGAGCGATACGGCGGGCAGTTGCCCAATGATGCGGAGGAATTGCTGTCCTTTAAAGGGATCGGGCGGTATACGGCCGGGGCGATTCGTTCCTTTGCCTTCAACGAAGATGCCCCCATTCTCGATACGAACGTGATTCGCGTGCTGCATCGCGTATTCATTGCCGAGGGCGATCCCAAAACGCAAAAGGCGCAGCTGTGGGAGTTGTCCGAGGCCTTGATCCCGCGCGGCAAGGGTTATGACTTCAATCAAGCGATCATGGATTTTGGCGCGATGGTCTGCACCGCGCGCGATCCCTATTGTCTGCTTTGCCCGATGAAGTCGATCTGCAAGACGTATCCGTTCGATGGTTCGTCGACCAGGAAATAGGGGAGTATGACAATCATCGAAGTTGCCGCCGGTTTGATTCAGCGCGACGGGCGGTACCTGATTGCCCGGCGAAAGGCCGGAGTGCATCTCGCCGGCTATTGGGAATTCCCCGGGGGAAAGCGTGAGGATGGAGAATCGCTGGAGGAATGCCTACGGCGAGAACTGCGCGAAGAGTTAAACGTGCTGGTCGGCATTCCTCTGCCGTATCGAATAGTGCGGCATGAGTATCCGGAGAAGATCGTGGAGCTACATTTCTTTCGTTGCGCCATTGAAAGCGGCGAAGCTGAGGCGTTGGATTGCGCAGAGCTGCGGTGGGTGTTGCCGGAAGAATTCAATCAGTTCACTTTTCCACCTGCTGACGGAGTGATTCTCGAGTCTCTGCAGCGTGATAGGGTCATGGAGTCGCAATGAAAGTCGTATTGGATATTGAGACGGTTCAAGCGCCGCGTGCGGAATGGGCACACCTTGTCGGAAAAGAGCACCCGCCGGAGGACGCTTTGGCCAGGCCCGGAGGACTGGACCTCTTTGAAGCCGGTGCCGCTGAGGAAGCGCGCCATGCTGAAGATGAGCAGTACGCCAAATCGGCGTTCGATGGGACGTTCAGCAAGATTGTCTGCATCGGCCTGCTCGAATTCTCCGATCAGATGGAAGCCCGTAGCGCGGTGGCCTGGTATGGGAGCAATGAGAAGGAACTACTCCGTCAGTTCTGGGCCAGGATTGCGCAAGACCGGCCCACCTTGTTCATTACGCATAACGGCCTGGGATTCGATCTCCCGTTTATTAGAAAACGATCGATTATCCACCAGGTCAAACCGAGTTACGACATCAATCTGGCGAAGTTTCGAGCCGAACCGGTTTATGACACGATGGCGATCTGGAGCAATTGGGATACGCGGGGGTGGGTCAAGCTGGATGTGCTGGCACGCGCGCTCAATGTGGAAACCAAGTCGGGGAGCGGATCGCAGGTGGCAGAGATGTGGGAGAAGGGCCAGGGACAGGAGCTGGCTCGGTATTGCCTACAAGATACGTATGTTACGTATGCCTGTTTTTGCCGAATGAATTTCCGGCAGCCCCTGTCCAGTGACGTTGTCTTGCTCCAGCCGGAGTTGCTGGAGCTTTTGTAGCTATGGTTTCGCCCTATCGAGTCGGCTGAAGTTCGGCGGGCTTCTTCTTGGGTGCCGGCTTCGATGAGACATTCTTGGCTTTCATCGCATCGCGTTCGGCGGTGCGTTCCTTCAGCTCCTTCTTCATCCACTCTGTTTCCTTGCGAAGGATTTTGATTTCCGATTCCTTGAGGGCGTTGGCTTCTCTCGCTTGGCGCAGTTCGTCCAGCTTCTTATTGAGGATGTCTTCAGTCGTCAGGTCGCTCGTTGGTTTGTCCGCGGATGCGGACATGCCGCTGATCGCGACAGCTTGGACCGGTGCTGAAGACTCTTGTCTGGCGGCGACTTTCACAGGAGCCGACAATGCAGGCTGTGCGACGGGTGCCGGAGTTGCCATCGCCGCTACGGGCATGGCAGCGGGCATAGACGCTCTGGCCAGCGCGGTATAGTCGATCACCATCGACATGGCCCCGGCGGCACCGTTGGCCGCAAACGAGGGGGCCGACTCGATGTGGGCAGCCGATTTCGGCATGAACCCGGCGGCTTTCATTCCCTTGGGGGAGGAGATGGTGAAATAAGCCGCTCCATGTTGCACGTAAAGGGTGCCCGCGGTGGGTGCAGCGCCTGACCCTGCCGATGAAGATACACGGAAACCGACAATCTGCTCCGGTTTCGCTCGCGACAATCCTTGGGCTAGCAGGGGAGCGAGAAACTCGGCATCTCCATCGCTGAATACTCTCATCGGCTTACTGCCACTCGCGGGCATTCTGCTGGAGGCCGAGGCGGCCTCCTCGGTCATGACACCTTTCACAATTTTCAGCATCGTATTCTGATCAATGATCGTCGGGTGATTGGCCTCGAAAGACCATTCAGTCACTTCCTCGAGGTAGACGGAGCCTTTGGCGCTCTGATGCATGGACTGGGATCCTGAGACCATGGAACAGCCGCTAAAGAGCACGGCTGCCAGAAGCCATCCTGTTGTCCTGTATCGAGTCTGATTGTTGCGAATTGAATGCATGGCTGCTCCTTCTCCTGTGGATAGAAAAATATCGGCCTGTGTAAGGGTACTGTCTAGATGCGTAACTGGCGTTTGGGGGATTACCAGATGCCGAGGCCCATGAGGACCATGCCAACAGCCATCCATCCAAAAACGCCCAGTGAAATAATTGTCTCGAGTGTCATGCGCCAGTCCGCTTGGTTTAATGATGAATGTTTTGGTTGACTCTTTTTGGTCGCTTTCGTTCCTTTTGGTAAGCAAGTGACATGCCATTGAGAAGTAAGGAGAAAAGTATCAAAGGATTGAGTAAGAAAAGGATGTCTCTTGGGGCGATGGGAGTCTTCTCTTCGTATTAAATAACCAGATAGAGAGATGATGTAATGAGTCAACCAGTTAGATAAATCAGCTGGTTACGTAGATGATTATAGAGAGATGTTGTGGGTGGATGGGCGGAGTCTTTGGATATTAAAATGAAGGGGAAGAGAGGCGAACGCTAAAGGAAGCTTCTGGATTAAATGGGTGTTTCTTGACGGAAGCGTGTCAGAAAATGTTCAGTGTCTGGAGTAGGCGTGCAAGAATGTTCCTGAGCTGACTAGGGTTTACTGACAAAGAAAATGGTGAATATTTCGGCAACCGTGATTACGAGTAGGGTGCTTCCCACGAGGTTACTCGGCGAACAGCGCGGCCACCGATGAGTCGGTGATCCGACGATGCGTTAATCTGCCAGGCTGCAGCGGTTCACGGGCTTTATCCCAGATGACCGCGATGTTTCCGTCGGTTTTGCCCATCCAGCGGTCCGGCGAACGGGTGGCTTCCCGTTCGACGAGCACTGAGAGAGTTTGGCCAACATATTCACGATTTCTTGCCCCGCCGATCTCGCGCTGAAGCTCCACAAGCCGCTTCACGCGGTCGCCCTTCACCGCTTCCGGTATGTCGTCCTGAAATTTTCTGGCGGCGATGGTGTTCTTCCGTTCGGAGTAGGCAAAGACGAAGGCTGAATGGAACCGGGTTTGCTCGACGAGACGACATGTGCTCTCGAAGTCTTGCTCGGTTTCTGTACTAAACCCACAGATGATGTCGGTGGTCAGGACGATGTCCGGTATCATTCCCTTGATCTGGTTAACCAGCCCGGAGTATTCGGCGGCGGTGTACTCGCGTCCCATCAGGTCGAGAATGCGATCGCTTCCGGATTGGAGCGGCAGATGAATGTGCTTGCAGATCTTTGGGTGTGAAGCGATGGCGTCGAGCAGCGAACGCGGGTAGTCCTTGGGGTGCGGCGAGGTAAAGCGGACCCGTTCGATCCCGGCGGTGTCGGCTACGGCTGAGATGAGTTTGGCAAAGTCCCAATCGCCGGAACGATAGGAGTTCACATTCTGCCCGAGCAGCGTAATTTGTTTGTATCCGAGGGACGCGGCTTGCTGCGCTTCGGCCAGGACGCTCTGGGGATTGCGTGAACGCTCACGTCCGCGGGTGTACGGGACGACGCAAAAACTGCAGAAATTGTCGCAGCCGCGCATGACGGTGATCCAGGCATTGACCCCGCCTTCGCGATCCGGCAGCACACCTTCATAGGTTTCATACTCGGAGAGGTCCAGAGCAAAAGCTTTCTTCGCAAAACCCTGTTCCTGCGTCTGCAACGCATTCGTAATCAACATGGGGAGCTGGCGATAAGCGTCGGGACCGGCGAGTACGTCGATCAGCGGCACTTTTTTCGTCAACTCATCTTTGAGGCTTTGCGCCATGCAACCCAACACGCCAACAACGAGCGGGCGTTCTTTCTTGACCGCCTGCAATTCTCCGAGGTGGCCGTAGACCTTATTGTGCGCGTTTTCCCGGATGGCACAGGTATTTATCAGCATCACATCGGCCCGCTCACGGTCTTCGGTGAAGGCGAACCCGTCCTGTTTGAGTAATGAGCGGACGAGCTCACTGTCAGATTCATTCATCTGACAGCCGAACGTTTCAATATGGACAAGATGCGGTGTGGTCTTGTTCGTCATAGCATCGGCAACATTGTCGTGGCGGTCGGCTGAGCTGCCAGGTGGCCGATCGCCCAACGCTCGCTGGCGGCAGTGATGGTGACGGAATGCATCTGGTTCGTAAGTTCAGAAGGCGAAGGGACCGCAACTTTCAGGAACGTGGATGTCGTGCCAACCGCGAAACCGTCATGGTAACCGGCTTCGAACAAGACGGGGATCGTCGTTCCAATATGCCTATCATGGACGGCGAGGCGCTTGGCTTGCGAGAGACCCATTAAAATCGCGGTCCGTTTTTTCATCTGCGCGGCGTTGACAGGATTGGCCAGCTTCACCGCCGCGGTCCCCGGTCTTGGCGAAAATGGAAATACGTGGAAATAGGCGAAGGGAAGTTCGGTGGCCAGCTTCAGCGTATTGGTAAACGCTGTCTCGTCCTCACCGGGGAAACCCACCATGATATCGGTGCCGAGTCCTAAGTTGGGAATCTTGCGTAAGGCGCGCGTAATCAGCTGCACATAATCCTGCGCCGAGTACGAGCGGTTCATCGCGGCCAAGATCTTGTCATCTCCGCTTTGGAGAGGGATGTGGAGATAGGGACAGAGTTTGGCTGACGAGGCCATCAGTTCCAGCAACTGATCGGTGACCGTGGTCGGCTCGATGGAAGAAATCCGGATGCGCTCCAGACCGGGGATAGTCTCCAGCCGAGGGATCACGGTACAGAGATCCGCACCGGCCTGGTGGTATTGTCCTATGTTCACGCCGGTCAACACGATTTCCCGAACACCCTGGTCGGCCAGGAGTTCGGCCTCGCGCAACAAATCGTCGAGCAGGCGGCTTCGTTCCCGGCCTCGTGCAAAGGGGATCAGGCAGAAACTGCACATGGTATTGCAGCCGTCTTGAATCTTGAGCGGCGCACGGGTGGAATCCGGTGCGCCATACTCGGGAAGTTCAAAGTCTTCCGGGGCGATGGTCTTGGTGCGATGCACGACCGGCGCCGCGTGCTTCTGCAGCCGATGGCTTGGCGGAAGAAAGGTCGGGAGATCGAGCTTATATTGATTGCCGACGATCAGGTCGATGCCGGACTGCTTCTTCAACCCTTCCGGTCCCGTCTGCGCGTAGCAGCCTGTGACCGCGATGAAAGCCTTGGGGGAATGCTTGAGCGTCTTGCGAATGAGATAGCGGGAAGTCCGTTCAGCGTCTTCCGTGACAGAGCAGGTATTGAGGACGAGAAGATCGGTTGGCTCACCGAACGCGACCAGGCGATAGCCGTCCTGCCGCAATCGTTCGCCAAGTACGGCTGTTTCCGCCTGGTTGAGCCGACAGCCCAGCGTATGCAGCGAGGCGCGTGGTTGTGCAGTGTTCGTGGTCATCCCGCGGCATTATAGGGGAGGGGTCGCGAGAGGGGCAAGGTGGGATGCTGTACGGCGTCGAATTGACACGGATTTTTTAGATCGATACAGTGTGCGGACTTGCCGGGAGGTGTCGAGATGGTCTCACGAGCGACCTGGATGCTCACACTGCTGATTGCCTCCTTCTTGCTGGTGCCTGCCCGCACTGCCTCCCACGGAGTCTTGCCGGTTGAACCGGAGCTGACTACGCGGCTCGACGAGCTCTACGACCATGAAGCCCGTCTTTTTCTGATGCTGTATTCCTTAAAAGGGGACGGTCAGGTGGATTATGTGACGGGCAGGTCCGTGCAGGAGTATGCCCGGAGCAACTACGGCAATCCTATCTATAAGACGGATGAGTACCCGCTCTTCTATTGGTGGGATCACACGATGTGGAATGATCCCGAGCAAGACGGAGTGAACGGGAACGAGCGCGTGTATCAGGAGCACATTGACTTCGATATCTTGCGGTACAAACCCTGTGCGTTTAACGGCCAACCCTGTTAGTTTCCGTCACATCATCCTGGCGTTCGAACGGTGTCGGCCTAAATCTTGGCGCCGGTCTGCGCGTGATTTGAGATTCTGCTGCAGAAGTGTTCTCGTTGAGTGTTATTCTGCCTTCAAAATGATGTGCAGGCGCAATTTGCGTCTTGGGCATAGTCAATGAATGACGAATCGAATGAATTTTTCTAAGTTCATCCCCTTGGCCTTGTTGAACCGCCGTTTGGCGGTCATGTTCCCCCTTGGGTTTCTGTCAGGGCTTCCGCTAGCACTCACGGCAGGGACGCTGCAAGCCTGGCTCACGGTCGAAGGGGTGGATCTGAAAACCATCGGCATTTTCACGCTGGTGGGATTGCCCTATACGCTCAAGTTTCTCTGGGCGCCGGTGATCGATCGGTTGGTTCCTCCCTGGCTGGGGCGCCGGCGCGGCTGGATGGTGCTGACGCAGCTCTGTGTCGCCCTCGGCGTGGTCCTGATGGCGGTGACGAGTCCGCGGCATCATCCGGAGCTGCTTGCGGTCTTTGCCCTGCTCGTGGCCTTTCTCGCGGCCTCACTCGACATTGTCTTCGACGCCTATCGGACCGAGACGTTGGAATCCCAGGAGCGGGGATTCGGCGCAGCCGTGTGGGTGAACGGCTACCGGATCGCATTGCTAGTGGCCGGGGCCGGGGCGTTGGTCATCGCAGATTTCGTGGGGTGGCAAACGACCTATCTCCTGCTGGCCGCGCTCATGGTGATCGGGACGGGCATTATCTTCTTAAGTCCCGAGCCTGGCCGCGTGGCCGATGCTCCGAAGACGATGGGTGAAGCGATCGGTGCGCCGCTCGCCGAGTTCTTTACGCGTTCCCATGCGGTCGGATTTCTGGCGGTGATTGTGCTCTACAAGCTTGGCGATGCCTTTGCCTCCTCGCTTCAAACCGCGTTTCTCATCGGTGGAGTTGGGTTCACCGCCGGGGAAGTCGGGTACGTGAAGGGCATCGGGATTCTAGCGACGCTGCTGGGCGCTTTATTCGGCGGGCTCTTAATGGCAAGGATGGGGCTCGTACAGTCGCTCTTGCTATTCGGTCTGTTGCAGGCTGTGTCGAATCTTGGATTTGTCGTGCTGGCCTGGGCGGGGAAGAGCGCGGCGCTGCTAGCCGCCGTAGTCATGGTTGAAAACATCACCGGGGGGATGGGCACGGCAGCGTTCGTGGCGCTGGTAATGTCGCTCTGCGATCCGCGGTATACGGCCACGCAGTTTGCGTTGCTGTCCTCGCTCGAAGCCCTCGGCCGCGTCTTTGCCGGTCGCCCTTCCGCCGATGTCGTCGCGGCGGTCGGGTGGGGCCAATTTTTTCTGCTGACGTTTGTTGTGGCGCTGCCTGGTCTCTGGGCGGTCTGGCGGGTACGTGAAATGATTTCTTTTGGCCCATCCAGTCATGTTGCGCCGGTTGTCCCAGCCGTTGTGCCGGTTCAGCCGGCGGGCACCCGCTAAGATGACAACTTGCGCTGGAGAAACAGCACGAACAGCATGAGGGTTGCGAGCGGGGCAAAGAGAAACGGCACGAGCCAGAGCCAGACATTCTTTCCGCGGACGCGGGCCTGGTCGATCATCCAGACGAAGACCCAGATCATGAGGCCGGCGTAATTGAGGGCCATCCATCGGGTGGTGTGTATCTTCAGGCCGCTTCCGCTATCCGGTGATCCTTGAAGGAGGAAGACCATGAGCAAGAGCATGAAGCTTCCCAGCAGCGCGGCAATCAGGCGTTTACTCCAAACAAACATGAGATCCTCCTGTGAGATGTGGCCGCTCTATCGCGATAGGGAGCGGTGGTGCGGGGCTAGGCTAATCAGCCGGTTTCGGTTTGTCAAACTTCCGGATTCCGGTGCTGTGGACGACTAGCTGATCGCATTGGGGGTGGTATGAGTCTTCTTCGTCTCGTGATCATCGTGTTGGTATTGGGTGTGGCGGTGGGACTGGCCTTCTCCAATCCAACGATGGACGACTATCTGCAGTTTGTGGAAAGGGAATTAGGTAAGGCGATTGATCGAATGGATCGGAGTGCTCCCAGCCGTGAGCAGCAATTTATCCGGCAGGTCTTCCAAAGTCAGAGCAAGAAGATTCTCCAAGAGGTGGTTCGCCCCCATACGAAGCGGCAGAATTGGGGGATCGCAAGTCGGTATGTCACACAGGCGGTAAGTACGAAGATTGTTGTGATCGGTGTGGCTGGTCACTTCATTCCTCTCGAAGGAGTTGAGGAGGCCACCATTAAAATTGGACGATTGGCTTTTTAGGCGGTCCCTGGCGATCAATTTCCTGCCATTTTGGAACCCTGTTTCTGTGGATAAGTGTCTCAAATTCTCCGCAAGCTAGCGATCAGACACGCACATTGACTGTCCCCAGGTTTTCCACCCATATCCCACCATGACCACTATACTTGGTGTTGACAAAAACTCTGAATAGCTATATGTAGTCCATCCGCGATGGGTACCTCACATCACGGTCGTCCCGTATCAGAGAAAAGATCCTCAATTATGACCCCATTCGTACACAGCTACAGAACCCTCTTGAAGGAGGACTATTGTGAGAATTGAGCGGAGATTTACCCGTCGCGGCCAGGGCCCCTACGAGGGTCTCACGTTCGTCAAGCGGTCGTCGGAGATTCGTAATCCAGACGGATCCACGGTGTTCAAACTTGAGAACATTGATGTACCGGAACAGTGGTCTCAATTGGCCATTGATATTCTCGCCCAGAAGTATTTTCGGAAAGCGGGTGTGCCTCAGAAGGATGCAGCGGGCAATCCTCTGGTGGGTGCCGATGGGAAGCCGGTATTGGGTAGTGAGCGTGATGCCCGCCAGGTTTTCGAGCGGCTTGCTGGTTGTTGGACGCATTGGGGCAAAGAGTACGGCTACTTTAAGACGCCGGAGGATAGCGAGGCCTTTCAGGACGAGGTCGGCTATATGTTGGCCAGACAGATGGCCGCGCCCAATTCACCGCAATGGTTCAATACCGGGTTGCATTACGCCTATGGGCTTTCAGGTCCGGCGCAGGGACACTATTACGTCGATCCCAAGAGCCGTGAGGTGGTGAAGTCGACCAACGCCTTTGAGCATCCCCAGCCTCATGCCTGTTTTATCCAGTCTGTCGATGATGACCTCGTCAACGAAAACGGGATCATGGATTTGTGGGTGCGGGAAGCCCGGCTGTTTAAGTATGGGTCGGGAACCGGAACCAATTTTTCCCGTTTGCGGGGAGACGGTGAAGGCTTATCCGGCGGCGGTCGGTCGTCCGGCCTGATGTCCTTCCTCAAGATCGGAGACCGTGCAGCCGGTGCCATCAAGTCCGGCGGCACCACCAGGCGTGCTGCCAAGATGGTGTGTCTGGACCTCGATCATCCCGACATCGAAGAATTCATTGATTGGAAAGTCATCGAAGAGCAAAAAGTGGCCGCGATGGTCACAGGATCAAAGATCTGCGCGCAGCGGTTGAATGCGGTGTTGAAGGCCTGCCATGTCGTCGACAGCATGGGCCAGCCGAAGGCAGAGATCGATCCAAAGAAAAATCCTGTCTTGCGGGAAGCGCTGGCCGCGGCTCGCCGGGATATGGTGCCGGAAGCCTATGTGCATCGCATGTATGCCTATGCCCAACAGGGATTTACCCATTTTGTGTTTCATGAGTACGACACGAACTGGGATGGGAGAGCCTATCAGACGGTCTCCGGGCAGAACTCCAATAACAGCGTCAGAATCCCGAATGAGTTTTTCAAAGCGCTTGAGAACGACAGCGATTGGCAGTTGAAACGTCGGATCGACGGCAAGGTCTGCAAGACTATTAAGGCCAGCGATCTTTGGGACCGGATTGCCTGGGCGGCGTGGATCTGTGCCGATCCCGGTACGCAGTACGACACGACGATCAATGAATGGCATACCTGCCCGGAGGACGGTCGGATCAACGCCTCCAATCCCTGTTCCGAATACATGTTTCTGGACGATACGGCTTGCAACCTGGCGTCGCTCAATCTGGCGTTGTTTTATACGGCGGACGGACAGTTTGAACTCGAGAATTTTCGCCATGCCGTGCGCCTCTGGACGATCGTGCTGGAGATCAGTGTATTGATGGCCTCGTTCCCGAGTAAATCGATTGCGGAGCGAAGCTATCAGTTCCGTACGCTGGGGTTGGGCTATGCCAATCTCGGGACGGTATTAATGCGGCAGGGGATTCCATATGACTCTCCCAAGGCCATGGCAATCTGCGGAGCGATTACGTCGATCATGACTGGAGAGTCGTATAGCACCTCGGCGGAAATGGCCGCGGAGCTCTGGCCATTTCCCGGATATACGAAAAATCGCGACCAGATGTTGCGCGTTATCCGCAACCACCGTCGAGCGGCCTATAACACCGCGGCGGATGAATATGAGGGGCTGTCGATCGTTCCGTTGAGCATTCAGCCGGAGCATTGTCCGCCGGATCTGCTCATCGCTGCCCGCCGGGCCTGGGATCGGGCCTTGGAACTCGGAACGGCCTATGGGTATCGCAATGCACAGGTGACGGTGATTGCGCCAACCGGCACCATCGGGCTGGTGATGGATTGCGATACCACCGGGATCGAGCCGGACTTTGCTTTGGTGAAGTTCAAGAAGCTGGCCGGTGGCGGGTACTTCAAGATCATCAACCAGAGTATTCCCCAGGCCCTCACGACCATGGGGTATTCCGAGAGCCAGATTCAGGACGTCATCCGTTATTGCGTCGGTGCGCAGACACTCAAGGGTGCACCGTTCATCAATCATGAGACCCTGCGCAATAAAGGGTTTGACGATGCCGCGCTGGAACGGCTTGAAAGCAACCTGGTCCAGGCGTTTGAAATCGCGTTTATGTTTAACAAGTTTACCTTGGGTGAAACGTTTTGCATCGAGAAGCTCGGCTTGACTGATGCACAGTTGGCCGAAACGAACTTCAATATGCTCAAGGCGCTGGGATTCACCCAGGAAGAAATTGCCGCGGCCAATGAATACTGTTGCGGCACGATGACGGTCGAAGGGGCGCCGCATTTGAAAGCCGAGCATCTGCCGGTCTTCGATTGCGCCAATCGCTGCGGCCGGATCGGTCAGCGTTTCATTCACGTCGATGCGCATATCCGGATGATGGCCGCAGCACAACCGTTTATCAGCGGCGCCATCAGCAAGACCATCAATATGCCGGCAGAGGCCACGCTTGACGAGGTCAAGTCAGCCTATCAGTTCGCGTGGAAGAGCATGGTGAAGGCCGTCGCACTCTATCGGGACGGCTCGAAGTTGAGCCAGCCGCTGAGTTCATCGAGCGATGGGGAGAAGACCGTCGAGGCGTCTGTCGATACGATTTCGGTTGCCGCAGAGAAGATCACCGAGCGTGTGCTGGTCCGCTATCTGGCCAAGCGGCGACCGTTGCCGGGACGGCGAAACGGCTATACCCAAAAAGCCGTTGTCGGCGGGCATAAGCTGTATTTGCGAACCGGTGAGTATGAAGACGGCACGGTCGGCGAGATTTTTCTGGATATGCACAAGGAAGGCGCCGCGTTCCGAAGTCTGATGAACTGTTTTGCCATCGCAATTTCTTTGGGCTTGCAGCATGGAGTCCCGTTGGAAGAATTTGTCGAGGCCTTTGTGTTTACCCGGTTCGAGCCGAATGGGCCGGTCAAGCTGAATGATCGCATTAAGATGTCGACATCGATCATCGACTACATCTTCCGTGAGCTGGCCGTGACCTACCTGGATCGGTACGATTTGGCGCAGGTCAAAGAGGACGATCTTCGGATGGATTCGATGAAGATGGATGAGCAAGATCCGGAATGTGTGGACGAAGAAGCGGACCTTGCTGCGCTGGCGAAATCATCGGTGAACATGGAGCATCTGCCGATTCGCCGGAATGGAACAAAAGAGAATGGAAACGGTCATACTCTGGCGGCGCGTAAAGTCGAGCTTATCCGCGAGACTCTGACCCTGACTGAGGTGCAGAGTGCCAAGGTCAAGGGTTATGAAGGGGATCCCTGTCCGGAGTGCAAACAATTTACGATGGTACGAAACGGCACCTGTCTGAAGTGCGTGAGCTGCGGCGCAACGAATGGATGTTCATAGGTCTTATGTAAGGGGGTCATCCATGAGTACGATCTTACGTGAAAAAGGGATCGAGACGATTCACGACCAGGTCGTTAGTGAGGCGGCCCAGCGATGGGCACGGGCGTTTCACTGCAAGGTCACAATTAGGACAACGTCGGATCATAATCCTTGGGCGGATCCTGGCCAGCAATCGGACATTGCCGGATGGTCATTTAGCCCGCGCGGCAATAGTATGCAGTGGATGGCCGAAGTCGAAACCGAGGATTCGCTCCAGAATCCCGATACCCAGTATAAGTGGAAGCGCTCCGCCGTCGCCGGCGTGCCGATGTATCTGCTGATCCCGCGAGGAAATCGGGCGCAGGCGGAAAAGATCGCTGCGTCCGTGGATCTCCGGTTCAGTAGTATCTATGAGTACGGCTTTGTGAATGGTGTGGTGCAAATTCTCTAACGGCTTCTTTGTGCTTCCATGAGATGCCTCGATTCTGATGCTGTACGTCAGCATTTCATCGATGAGTCTTATCGGGAAAGATGATTCCAGGTCGGCCTAGTGCTCTGTGGGCCAGTTGAACGCGCGGATTGAGGAGAGGCAAAAGGAGCTGGCTGATGATGAACAGTTGGAAGCCATGGCGTGTCTGCTGTCCTGGAATGCGAGGGGCGTTGAGGCAATCGATGAGGAGCCTCCGGCGCTCAGTACGGTACGGCTGTGGGAGAAGGACTCAGGGTAAGGCTACCCTCTGCTTGCGCACCAAGCATCTCTACAAGTCTTGGTCTCCCTTGAAAGACTCCGGGTTGGATGAGCACGAAAGTTGAACTCTCCCGAGATCCCAGGTGCCACTGAATCGCCTCTATCTTTGATTTCGACCGCAACGAGGAGTATCCCCAATGCCGACAACAACACAGTTAGTCATTAGCGGACAGAGCAAGCCAGGCGTGATGGCCCAGGTGGCGGCTGTTTTAGGAGAGGCGGGGGTCAATATCAAGGCGTTCTCGGCGCCCGAGGTAACGGGGACCGGAAAGCTGCGCTTACTTGTCGCGGATCTTGACGGGGCTCGAGTGGCGTTGAAGACTGCGAAGATTAAGTTCAAGGAAGAAACGGCACTTCTGTTGAGCTTGAAAAACCAACCGGGTGCGCTCATGGATGTGGCCGACCTGCTGACGCAAAATCGCATCAATATCAAATGCGGTTATTGCACACCCTCGCGGGAGGGGAAGCGTGCGATTGTCGTACTGACCGTCTCGAATACGAACAAGGCGTTGGCGCTGCTCCAAGACCAATCGCTAGATGAGTTCTAGAGCATGAAGGGCTCAAGGCCCGTTTCAGTCCGTCCTTCTCTTACTTTCGCCGCCGCACTCTTGGTCTGCACGGTTTTCACCGCTTGCCAATCCCAACCGCCTCCCATTCACCGATTCCCTGGATATCCTGTCGGGTTTAATGAGCGAGGGGTTGCGTCCTGGTATGGTCCTGGATTCCACGGAAACAAGACCGCGAACGGAGAACGGTACGATATGCACAAACTGACGGCAGCGCACCGGACGTTGCCGCTTGGCTCTATCGCCGTTGTGCGATCGGTTTCCACGGGAAGGCAGGTCACAGTACGTATCAACGATCGTGGTCCATTTGCCAAGGGGCGGGTACTTGATCTGTCGCTGGCCGGGGCTGAAGCGATAGGAATGACCGGAAATGGAACCGATCAGATTGAACTTCAGGTGGTTGGATATCAGGCCAGACGGGAAGGGATGGGGGTTTTGCGGGTTCAGGTGGGGGCTTTCGCAGATCCTCTGAACGCTCGAGGGTTGTTCGAGCAGGTCGGGGCCCAGTACCCGGGTGGTCGCATCGTGCAGGTGGAGTTATTTGAGGGCAGAAGGTATCGGGTGCAGGTGGGGCAGTTCTTGACCGAAGCTGAGGCTCAGATCGCCTCAACAAGGCTGGACGCTCAGTATCATCTTCAATCCTTTGTGGTGCGGGACGACGGGTAGATCATACGTAGTGAAGCGTAGATCCCTTTCAACAGTCGGCGAGTCCATCTTCGATCTTGCATATTCGAACTGATTGATATTCCTGTCAGTTTCTTTGAATCTCTTGCCCCTTCCCGGTTGGTGTGATAGATCTATCATCCGATGATCATCATAACTCCCACATGGTCTGTTGAATCTGGTCAGTCAGGGGAAGCGCTGCTCTCTTTCTGCTGTAGAATCCACGCTGTTCGCCCTTTCAGGCTAGCCTTCGTGGCTAGTCGTCCCTAATCAAGAGCCCTCATGGATATTCTGATCCTACTAGCATTGATAGGGTTATCTGCCGTCATTTCGACGGCTGAGATCGGATTCTTTTCGGTCAATGAGACCCGTCTTCGCGCCCTTGCCAAGAATGGTAACAAACGGGCATCCATGGCGCTGACGCTCCGAAGTGACCCACAAAGGCTTCTTTCGACCATTCTTGTCGGAGACCGGCTGGTAGGAACCGCCATCCCAATGTATGCCACCTTCATTACCCTGAATGCCTACGGCGGGAAAACCGTATTTGAGGAGGCCATCGCCGTGATGGTGGGCGTCCTGACGTTCGTCCTGCTGGTGTCGGTGGACGTTATTCCAAAGACGTTGGCTGCCAAATTTGCCGTGCCGGTCACCCTGAACATGGCCTATCCCGTCTACGGCGTCCAGATTTTCCTTAAGCCGCTCCTGTTTCTCATGGTGCCGCTCATTCAAAAGCTGACCGGCGGCAAGGGCCTCACTCTCCCCTTAGTCACTGAGGAAGAACTCAAGATCATGCTGGATGAGGGAGGGAAGGCCGGCGAGTTGGAGTCGGAAGAAGTAAAAATGATCAAGAATGTCTTTCAGTTGAAAGATATTACCGCGGAAGATGCCATGACTCCGCGCATCTACGTCTTCTCGCTGGATGGGAATTTGCGTCTCAAGGAAGCGCAGGAGCTGCTGTATAACTCGAAGTATTCCCGTATCCCGGTCTATGACGGGACGCTGGATAACATTACCGGGGTGCTCTATAAGACCAAAGCATTGACCGAACTGGCGAAGGGCCGATCAGATGTCCGACTCAGGGATATCGCCCATCCGGCTCTGTTTGTGCCGGCAGGGAAAACGGCTGATGATTTGATGAAGCAATTCCAACAGGAAAAGCGTCACATGGGGATCGTCGTCAACGAGTATGGCGGCGTGATGGGTCTGGTTACCCTCGAAGACCTTCTGGAGGAAGTGGTCGGTGAGATCGTCGATGAGACCGATATCACCGAGGAGTTGATCAAGCGAATCGGGAAGAACCAGATTCTCGTCCACGGCAGGACCGAAGTGCGGAAGGTCAACGATTTCTTGAAGGTCGACCTCGGCGACGAGGCCCTAACCATCGGCGGACTCATTCAGGGAGAACTCGGCCGTATCCCCAAAGCAGGGGAAGAACTCCACATCGCCCATTGCCGTTTAGTGGTGCACGAAGCAGATCCCCGATCGATCCGCAGTGTGAACATTTATAAAGAAGAAAAGACTCCCGCCCCTGTGGAAACGCCTTCACTGAATCCCGTCAGCTAGCTGAGTCTTCTTTCAGCAGATCGGCGAAGCGCTGTTCGTCTAGCACTGCTACTCCCAGTTTCTGTGCTTGGTCAAGCTTCGAACCGGGCTCATGGCCCGCGACGACAAACGACGTGCGTTTGCTCACGCTCGAAGAGACGGTCCCTCCCAATCGCTCGACCAGAGCTTTAGCCTCATCGCGGCTGAAGCGGTCAAGCCCGCCGGTGAAGACAAACGTCTTCCCGGAAAACGGGAGCGAGTGGGGCGAAGCCGACCGAGCCTGCTCTGTAATCATCACACCAAGCTCGCGTAGCTGGGCAATGACCCGACGATTGGATTCTTCGCGGAAATAGGACGCCAGGCTGGAGGAGATCTCAGGGCCGATTTCTTTGACTGCTAAGAAGCGAGCTTCATCCGTATCCATGATGGCGTCCAAGGTTCCAAGTTCCTTAGCGAGTACCTTGGCGATATGCGCGCCGACCTGGCGGATGCCAAGCCCCATCAGGAAGCGGGCCAACGACACGGTCTTGCTCTGTTCGATGGCTTCGAGGAGAAGTGCCGTCGACTTCTCCGCAAACCCCTCGAGCGGTAGCAGTTGATCGCGGGTCAAACGATAGAGATCGGCCAAACTTCCGACCAGCTTGTGATCCACAAGTTGCGCGACGGTCTTTTTCCCAAGCCCCTCGATATTGAGCGCTTGCTTGGAGGCGAAGTGTTCGATGGCGCCTTTCAATTGCGCAGCACACCCGGAATGGCCGGTACAGTAAAAATAGGCTCCCTCACGTCCCACCGCCGATCCGCATACCGGACAGTGTCCCGGCATCGTAAACGGTTCGGACCGGGATTCCCCGGGAATCAGGATGCGTTCGGCAATGGCCGGGATCACGTCGCCGGCCCGTTCAACCTTGACCGTATCGCCCACACGGATATCTTTTCGCGCCACCTCATCGGCATTGTGCAGCGTCGCCCGACTGATCGTCACACCACCGACTTCAACCGGCCGTAGGAGTGCGACGGGAGTGAGTGTGCCGGTACGTCCGACCGAGACGACGATATCCTGCACGATCGTGATTTCCTTGCGCGGAGCGAATTTGAAGGCGATCGCCCAGCGGGGGCTGCGGGATTTGAATCCCAACTGTTCCTGCCAGGCCCGGCGGTTCACTTTCACCACCAGGCCATCGATTTCATAGGGGAGGTTGTCGCGAATCTGTTCGGTCTCGCGGTGGAATGCGATGACCTCCTCAATGGTGTGACACCGGCGTCGATGGCTCGGAACGGGAAGTCCCCACTCAGCTAAGGCGTCCAGTTCCTCCGAGTGAGAATTCGGCGGTGTCGTAGATAGCGCCATGGCTTCGTAGCAGGTCACCACCAAAGGGCGAGCTGCGGTGATGTTCGAGTCGAGCTGCCGAAGAGAGCCGGCGGCGGCGTTGCGGGGATTGGCAAACGCTTCGTCTCCCCGTTCCGTGATCGTTCGGTTCAATCCATGGAAATCGTCGAGCTTCATATACACTTCGCCGCGCACGGCCAGATGGTCGGGTGGAGAGGACTCGGTGCGCAGATGAAGGGGAAGGGAGCGGATCGTCCGGAGGTTGACGGTCACATCCTCGCCGGTTGTTCCGTCGCCTCTGGTGGAACCGCGCACCAATCGGCCCTGCTCATAGACCAGCTCAATGGAGAGGCCGTCGAACTTCGGCTCGACGGTGTACTCCATCTGTTCTGTCTCCAATTCCCGCTTCATCCGTTGATCGAATGCCAGGACGTCGGCCACATCGACGATCGAATCGAGGCTAAGCATCGGCCGTTCATGCTTGACCTTGCCCAATTCCGCCAGAGGCGGGGCCCCGACTCGTTGAGTCGGAGAATCATCCGTCACCAATTCCGGATGAGCGGCTTCGAGATCGCTCAGGTCTTTGAACAGCCGATCGTATTCACCGTCGGAAATCTCGGGGCGGTCTTTGACGTAGTACAAGTAGTCATGTCTTCGGATCTCCTGGCGAAGCCAGGCGAGCTGTTCCGAAGCCGGCGCAGAGGAATCAGGTCGCCGGGAGGGCGAGAGGTTATCGAATAAATCTGGTGGCATAACTTCTGATCTCATGGCCATTGAGCACGTGAAAGCGACGGAGCCGATCAAGGGTCTGGCTCGAGAATCTGGACAGTGGAATGGGCACAAGGGTCCGTCCGAATTGTTTGGCGATCCTTCGCCAGCTGGCGCGCGGCGGAATCGGCGTCACGAGCGCGATATGGGTCTCGCGGGTGTGTACGGCGGCGGCGGCGATCAGCCGTTCTTCTAGCGTGGTCGTAAAGGCAAGGAGGGGATCGCTCCAGATATCCGGAATCGGACGGGGAGGAAACAGGAAGAACGCGCCGCCGTAACGCGACTGTGCGATGCCGGGCCCTACCATGTCTTCGGCGAACGGGGTGGCGTAAAAACAGAGGGTGGATTCTTCTTGATGTTCAGCAAACCAGGTGGCTTGCCAGGAATAGGTCAGGGGGTCGGCGGGAGTATCAAACAGGAAGATCACGACTTCTACATTGCCTCGAGCGGGCGGGATCTCTCGCACATAGAGATCCATGCGCGGCAGTGTGCTGCCGGACGATGAGCCGCGCGATCGCTTTCCGCCCAGCCACCGGCGAAGACTTTCCCGGAGATCGAGCCCGTCTTTCATCGACGTCGTGAATTTTTCGGTCTTGGCCAAATCCGCGCCGATGAGCGCGGATGCCTGAGCCCGCACATGAGTATTGAAACTTTCAATTCGCTGATCTTCCGGAGGCCAGGAACATTGCCGTTGCGGGTTCCAGAGATGGGACCAGCGGCGGCTGGTGTTCCGGTCAGGTTTCGGTTTCAGCGCCAGCTCCCGCCAGACAAGCGGCGGACCCTGCAGGCGATTGGTGGCGGCGGCGATGGTTCCGTCAGGCAGCTCCACTTCATGGAGTCCCAGGGTGATCGCGTCGGACCTCGACGGAGTCAGATCCTCCTGATAGCCATAGCTCTTGGCCGTTTTGAGCAGCGTGACGGCAAAGTCGTCTCCGGCCGTTTGCTTGGCGGCGAGGACGAGTGTGTAGAGTGACGGGGTGAGGCGGCGCTCAAGGAGCGTGAGATTCCGTACGTACTGTAAGATGACTTGGAGGATCTGCGGGGTCACCCAGTCGGGGATGGAGGCGCCTTCTGACCGGTGATGCTCGATCCACCTGGCTCGTGTTTCAATGAGGAGTTCCTTGACGCCATCGAGGGCGAGATTCCAATCGGAGTACAGCGTTTCACGGCGCTGTTCGTAGAGTTCGGTAAGAAAGGGAAGCTCCCCCAGGGCGAAGTAGAGGGAGTCGCGGTTGACGCTGCACCGGACCGGCTGTCCGGCCGTCGACTCGGGCCGGTCATAGGGGGCATTGGTTTGATAGGCGGCACGGAGCCAGGGCCAATCCGTCATATGACAGAGGCACAAGATGGAGGCATGGTCCAGTTCCAGTTCATGTAGCCGAAAGGCCATCCATCTGATCCGTTGGTCCTGCTGGGATCCGGGTGGCGGCATGGTGAGAGCGGGCAAGGTCGCAGCTGCCAGCATGGGAAGCGAGACGGATTTGACGGCGTAGGGATCGGGTCCGACAAAAGGACTCGGTTCAAATCGGGCGACCTCTCGGTCAATGTAAGCGCGAGGGATGGATTCGCCCATTGCCACGCGGATGCCCATGATGACGGCCTGACAGGGGTCAACGGGAATCATGCTGACGCGGGCCTTTTCCTCGTGCGCCGGTTCCGGCAAGACGATCAGGCTGATGTCCGGGAGGCGATCTACGGCCTGCTCAATGCAGGCTTCTACGGAAGGCGGGAGGGGGACGGCCAGGCAGTCGTACCCTTTTCCGATGAGGGTTTCGCGGACTTCCTGTGCGATGTCTCCGCTGCCGTGGAGGATAGGAAGGAGATCGATACGCGGTGACAGGCGGAGTATTTGTGCGTCGGTCGGCGTATAGCGAGACATTCAGCGTCCCGGGTGTAGAGGGTCGTCTTCCTCAAAAAAGAAATCGCCAAAGCCTTTGGGGAGCGCTTGATCGCCCATCGCGCGTGTTCTCCGTTTCGACTGCTCTTCCAAATCCAGCGAGTCGGGGCCGAGGACTTTCAAGAGCGATTCCTGCCACATGCGGTCGAGTGCAACCGGATGGGATGAGTCCTGGGCCAGCCGTTTGACAGCGTATTGGATGAGATGGAGGCCGTCGCGGATCGAGTATTCCAGATTCAGCTGGTGGGCGTCCTGCAGAAAACCGACGGCAATGTTCAGGATCTCGTCCTTCGCAAAGGGAAGATGGTAGCGGAGAATCGCCATTTCATCCTGCCGCGACGGAAATCCAAGGCCGAGGGTCGGTTGCAGTCGGGAGAGCATGTAGTCCGGCACTTCATACGTGGAGGCATCTTCGTTCATGGTGACGCAGCAGCGAAAGTCTTCGTGCGCTTCGATCAGAATACCTGCGATGATCGATTCGACGCAGCGCCGATGATCGAGCAAGGAGGCCAGGGAGGCCCAGCTTTTCTCGTTCATCCGGTTGCCTTCATCCAGCACGCAGATACTTCCGGTGAGCACCGCGGTCACCAGTGGCGACGCGTGGTAGGCGATGGAGCCCGATTCAGCCAGGACCGGTGTAATCAGCAGGTCTTCCGGGCGGGTATCGGCAGTGCATTGAAAGACGTACAGATTCTGTTTGCGTTCCTTGGCGCCCGACATCGCCAACGTCGTTTTTCCGATGCCAGGAGGACCGGTAATTCTCGGCGACAGCGGGAGATCTCGGGGATCGACCTTGAGCCAGCAGGCGAGGAGTTGTTGCAGCGGCTCTCGACTCCCGATCCATTCCTGTAGCGTGGTAATCGGTTGCGCCAGATGCAGCGTAATGCCCTGTACGGAAATGGTTCTGGCAGATGACGGGTGTGCGTGATTATCCATGGCTGCAGATGTCCGAATCGACAATTTTCATGAAGGGGACGGTAACACAGCACCAGGAGTGGGTCAAACCCCTGTCTTGCCCCAATTCGCTTTGACTTTCACAGCGTTGGACCGTATTCTTAGTGACCCGTGAGCTGATGAATGACCGGACGTTGTGAGAGGCGGGATGGCCGATTTGGGATGCAGTCATGATCCGGCGGCGGAGGTGGACAATGAAGATGGAGGATCGTCGAGTGATGAATCAGACTTGTAAGGTGGTCGGGTCCGGCGTGTTGGTGTTGTGCGGCACTATGTTGCTCAGCGGCTGTGTGGTGCTCGAGGAAAAATACAATGCGGAGAAGGCGCGAAGTCTGAACTTCCAGCGGTTGCTGGCTCAGGAAGAAAAGCGCACGGCTGAGCTCGACAGCGAAGCGAAGCGAACGAAAAAAGAACTGGCTGAATTCGAGGCGCGGAACCGCGAATTAGCCGCGCAAGTTCAGTCGGCCCGAGAGCAAATGGGACGGCTCCAGGAAGAGTCTGAGGCGGTTAAAGAGTCGGCTATGCTGGAGCGGAAGGCCATGCAGGACATGCGGAAAATGGCCCCGTCCGCATCCGCCAAACCCAAGAAGGTCGATGAACTGGCGGCGCTTACGCGTGAAACCGATGCCCTCTTGCAGGATTCGACGAAAGAGATGGCAGGCCTGGCCGCCCCTGCGGAAACGGCCAAGCCCGGCGCCAAATCAGGAACCACCATTCACGTGGTGAAGCCCGGGGAGACGTTGTTTCGCGTGAGCCGCCTGTACGGCGTCCCCATCGACAAGCTGAAAAAGTGGAATAAACTTTCAGACGATATTATTGAATTGGGGCAGAAACTCATCGTTGGAATGGAGTAATTCCGCAGGCATGGCAACGCCAACGTATTCTCTCAGCTTGGACGAATTCCGGCGGTACGCACAGTCGGGCAATCTCATTCCTTTGTACCGGGAAATTCTGGCGGACTATGAGACGCCGGTTTCTGCGTTCGCAAAGATCGATCATGGTCCGTCGGCGTATTTATTGGAAAGCGTGCAGGGAGGGGAGAAGTGGGCCCGCTACTCGTTTCTCGGAAGCGGGTCACCGATCCTCATGGTGGAAGATCGCGGCGACCTTCTGATCAAGCAGGGCAAACGGACTCGTCGTATCGCCTGTCACGGCGCACCGCTGGATCGTCTGCGGGAATTTATGGAGACCTATCGTCCGGTCACCGTTCCGGGGCTGCCCCGGTTTGTCGGCGGTGCCGTCGGCTATCTCGGTTATGACATGGTGAGCACGTTCGAGAATATTTCGGTTCGCCGGAAAGAGAGTCTGAACCTGCCGGAGTTTGCCTTTCTGCTGACCGACACGCTCCTTATTTTCGATAACGTGGCACAGAAGATTAAGGTCGTCGCGAATGCGCATGTCGCGTCCCAATCGGAGCGGGCCATCCGCCAGGCCTATCGTCAGGCCACTGCTCGCATCGAACGTATGATTGCCCGTTTGCGCCGGCCGCTCCGCCGGACCGCGCCCAAGCGTCGACGGACGCCGATTACGTTCACCCCGAATATGAGCAAGGCTGACTTCGAAAAGATGGTCAGTCAGACGCAGGAATACATCAAGGCCGGCGATATCTTTCAGTGTGTGTTGTCTCAGCGATGGGAAACGAAGCTGCATGCGACACCGTTCCAGCTGTATCGCGCGCTTCGAGTCGTCAATCCGTCGCCGTACATGTACTACCTCAGGATAGCGGGCGTCGAGTTGGTGGGGTCGTCGCCGGAGATCCTCGTGCGGTGCGAAGATGGGTTGGTATCCGTTCGTCCGATCGCCGGCACCCGTCGTCGCGGCGCCACCGTCGAAGAGGATGAGCAACTGGAGCGCCGCCTGCTGGCCGATCAGAAGGAACGGGCCGAGCATATTATGCTGGTGGACCTCGGCCGAAACGACGTCGGGCGGGTGGCCGAGAGCGGCTCCGTCAAAGTCGAATCGCTGATGAACGTCGAGCGCTATTCGCACGTCATGCACATTGTGTCCAATGTGAGCGGCCGGTTGGCTCCGGAGAAGACCGTGTACGATGTGCTGCAGGCCTGCTTTCCGGCAGGGACAGTGTCAGGCGCTCCGAAGATTCGCGCGATGGAAATCATCGAAGAGCTGGAGCCGACCAGGCGCGGTCCCTATGCCGGCGCCGTGGGCTATTTCAGCTTTTCCGGTAACATGGACATGTGCATCAATATCCGCACGGTCGTGGTATCCAAGCGGCGAGCCTTCATTCAGGCCGGGGCCGGCATCGTGGCGGACTCAAATCCGGAATACGAATACGAAGAAACCTGCAATAAAGCCCGTGCCATGATGAAAGCCATCGAGTTGGCCGAGCAGGGTCTGGAATAAGGAAAGTGACACGTAACACGTAACAAGTGACAGGTAGCGGAGAAGCAGAGATTTCGCTCGTCACTCGTCACGCATCACCTAATCATGGTTGACTATGCTCTTGATGATCGACAATTACGACTCCTTCACCTACAACTTGGTGCAGTATCTCGGTGAGTTGGGCGAAGATGTCCGCGTCTATCGCAACGACAAGATCACCTTGCGGCAGATCGAAGAGCTTGGGCCCAGTCGTATTGTGATTTCTCCTGGCCCCTGTACGCCGAAAGAAGCCGGCGTGTCCGTGGAAACGATCCGCCAGTTTGCCGGCCGTATGCCGATCCTCGGCGTGTGTTTAGGCCACCAATCGCTGGGTGTGGCATTCGGCGGAGAAGTGATCCGCGCCCAACGGTTGATGCACGGGAAGACGTCGATGATTTCACACGACGGAAAAACGATTTTTCACGGATTGCCGAATCCCTTCGAGGCGACCCGCTATCACTCATTGCTGGTCAATCCGAAGAATCTGCCCGATTGCCTGGAGGTTTCAGCGAAGACGGCCGAAGGTGAAATTATGGGATTGCGCCACCGGACGCTCGCGGTCGAAGGTGTGCAGTTTCATCCGGAATCGATTTTGACCAAGGCGGGAAAAGACCTCCTCCGAAACTTCTTAAAGCTCTAGTCTCATCGGATTGCCCGTCTTCCATGATCAAAGACGCCATTGCCAAATTAGCCGAACGCACCAACCTTTCTGAAAAAGAAGCGGAAGACGTGCTGTCGGAAATCATGGACGGCGCGGCGACTCCGGCGCAAATCGCCGCCTATCTGATGGGCCTTCGCCAGAAAGGCGAAACGGTGGATGAGATCGCCGGTTCGGCGCGCGCGATGCGCGCCCGGGCCACGCGAATCCAAGTGGGCAGCTCGATCGTCATCGACACCTGCGGAACGGGCGGAGACGGCGGGCATACGTTCAATATTTCGACGACGGCGGCATTCGTGGTGGCCGGAGCCGGACTCACAGTGGCGAAACACGGGAACCGGTCGGTATCGTCCAAGTCGGGCAGCGCGGACGTACTGAGCGCCCTCGGCGTCCAGATCGACCTGCCGCCGGAGCGCGTGGCGGATTGTATCAATGAGGTGGGTATCGGGTTCCTCTTTGCGCCGCTCTTTCATGGCGCCATGAAACATTGCGCAGGGCCTCGACAGGAGATGGGAATCCGAACGCTCTTCAATGTCCTCGGTCCGTTGACCAACCCTGCCGGGGCCACGCACCAGGTGCTCGGTGTCTATGACGCCAAGCTGACCGAGGTCATGGCCAAAGTGCTGGTGCAATTGGGGTCGCAGCATTGTTTTGTCTTGCATGGGATGGACGGGCTCGATGAGCTCACCATCTGCGACCGCACGAAAGTCTCCGAAGGGAAAGCCGGTGTCGTGTCCAACTATTTTGTGGCGCCTGAAGAATTTGATCTGCCCCGCGTCCACAAGAAGGAAATCGCCGGCGGCACACCGGAAGAGAATGCCCGGATCGCGAGGGAAATTCTCCAAGGGAAGAAGGGGCCGAAACGCGACATTGTGTGTCTGAATGCCGCGGCTGCGATTGTCGCGGGTCAGCAGGCGAAGACGCTAAAAGACGGACTGCGAATCGCCAGACAGGCGCTCGATACAGGTGCCGCGGCAGAAAAACTCGATCGGTTGGTGGCTTGGACGAAGAAGGTATCCTGACGCATGATTCTGGATCAGATTCTTGAGCATAAGAAAGCCGAGCTTCGGCACAAGCAGAGCCGTGGCTACCTGGCTGATCTCAAGTCCGCCATTCGAGACTCGTCGCCGCCGCTCGGCTTTGCCGTGACGCTCGATGCGACCAGGACGGCGACGAGTCCGGCCCTGATTGCCGAGGTGAAAAAAGCCTCGCCGAGCCTCGGTCTGCTGCGCACCGAGTTTTCCCAGGATTTCGACTATCTCAAAATTGCGCGCTCGTACCATGAACATGGGGCCTCCGCCCTGTCCGTCTTGACCGATAAAGACTTCTTCCAGGGCGACCTGCGATATCTGGCCGAGATCAAGAAGGCGCTTCCCATGCCGGCGCTGGACAAAGAATTTATGGTGGGCGATATCCAGTTTTATGAAGCCCGCGCTCATGGGGCCGATGCGGTGCTGCTGATCGTGGCCGCGTTGGAAAAGCGCCAGCTGATCGACTTTCACGCGCTTGCGACTGAATTGAAGATGGACACCCTGTTTGAAACGCATCATGAACGGGAGTTGGATACCGTGCTGGAATGGATCCCGACGGCCCGCATGATCGGCATCAACAATCGTGATCTCAGGACGTTTACGACGGATCTTGGCGTGACGTTCCGACTGGCCAAACGCATTCCATCAGACAAGATCATTATCAGCGAGAGCGGCATTCATACGCGCGAGGATGTGCTGAAGCTGGTCGAAGCCGGCGTGCATGCCATGCTGGTCGGGGAGTCGCTGATCAAGTCCGAGAGCATCGAGAAGAAAATCGCGGAATTGCGTGGAACAACGAAGTCGGTCCACAACGCGTGAGAGCAATGTATTTCGCGTGAAAGTCAAAATCTGCGGTATCACCAACGAAGACGATGCGCGGGTCGCCGTTGAGGCGGGGGCCGATGCCCTCGGTTTTATCATGTATCGTAAGAGCCCGCGTTTCGTCGAAGCGGCGGTGGTCAAGCGGATCATCAATGACTTACCGCCGTTTGTGGCGGCGGTCGGTGTGTTCGTCAACGAAGAAGCCGCTGCTGTGCGACGGCTCATGGACGAGTGCGGACTTGCTCTGGCTCAGTTGCATGGTGACGAGTCTGCGGCCTACTGCGAGGGGCTCGGGCGTCCGTCTATGAAGGCGCTGCGGCTCAAGAACCGCGGAACGTTTTTGGCGCTGGCCGAATTTCAGGGACGCGCGAACGTCCGTGCGTTCGTGTTGGATGCCTTTTCCGATCAGGCCTACGGTGGCACAGGCCAGACGGTCGATTGGACCTTGGCGGCCGAAGCGGCTCGTGCCTCACGTGTGCTTCTTGCCGGTGGCCTGACGCCGGATAATGTGGCCGAGGCGATTCGACAGGTGCGGCCCTATGGAGTCGATGTCAGCAGCGGTGTCGAAGTGCGTCCAGGACAGAAAGATCACGTCAAGGTGCGGACATTCATTGAAGCCGCCAGGCTTGTCTCGGCCTGAGAGGCCCGATTATACTCCGTCACCATCTGAAAGGATTGAAGTGCACGATGAAGAAGGTGCCTGACAGCCATGGACGATTCGGCCCCTACGGAGGCCGCTATGTGCCGGAAACACTGATGCCGGCGTTGCTCGAACTAGAGCAAGAGTACGCCGCGGCTCGGAAAGATCGCGGGTTCCGTCAGGAACTGGCCTACTATCTCAAGCAATACGTCGGGCGGCCGACCTCGCTGTATCTTGCCTCGCGGCTGACCAAGAAGCTCGGTGGGGCCAAAATCTATCTGAAGCGCGAAGATCTCTGCCATACCGGCGCGCACAAAATTAACAATGCCATCGGCCAGGTGCTTCTGGCCATGCGGATGAAGAAACCCCGGATTATCGCCGAGACCGGCGCCGGACAACATGGCGTCGCGACGGCCACGGCGGCAGCGATGTTCGGCTTGGAATGCGAAATCTATATGGGCACCGAAGACATGCAGCGGCAGGCGCTGAATGTGTTCCGGATGCGTTTGCTCGGCGCCAAAGTCACCGGAGTCGATGCCGGGAGCCGGACGCTCAAGGACGCCATCAGCGAGGCCATGCGCGACTGGACGACGAACGTGCGCACGACCCATTACATTCTCGGGTCGGTGCTGGGCGCGCATCCCTATCCGATGATGATCCGCGATTTTCAAGCGATCATCGGCCAGGAGGCCCGCAAGCAAATTCTGGCTGCGGAAGGAAAGCTGCCCGACTATCTGGTGGCCTGTGTCGGCGGGGGAAGCAACTCCATCGGATTGTTTCATGCCTTTCTCGGCGATAAGAAGGTCAAGATGATCGGCGTCGAAGCGGGAGGCACCGGCATCGAAAGCGGAAAACATGCCGCGCGATTCTTCGGGGGGAAGCCCGGCGTGCTTCAAGGCACGATGACGTATCTCCTGCAGGACGAGGACGGTCAGATTAATTTGACCCACTCGGTATCGGCGGGGCTGGACTATGCGGCCGTGGGGCCGGAACACAGCCTCTATCACGACTTGAAACGTATTCAATACACCTATGCGACAGACGATGAAGCGCTCGCGGCCTTCGATCTGCTTGCGACAGTGGAGGGGATTGTGCCGGCGCTGGAAAGTGCGCATGCCATCGCCGAAGTCGTGAAACTGGCTCCGAAACTCAAAAAGTCCAACGTCATCATTGCCAATCTTTCAGGCCGTGGAGACAAAGATGTTCAGCAAGTGGCGCGGATGCGGGGGGTGACGCTATGACCGGACGGATTGAATCGACCTTTCAGCGATTGCGCCAGGGGAACAAAAAGGCGTTGATCGCCTATCTGATGGCCGGGGATCCCAGTCTGGCGGACACCGAGCGGCTGGTTGTGGAGATCGAGCAGGCCGGCGCTGACATCATTGAGCTTGGCGTGCCTTTCTCGGATCCGATCGCCGACGGTCCGGTCATCCAGTTGGCGGCTGAGCGAGGTCTGCGAAGCGGCACGTCGCTCAGGAAGATCCTGGCGATGATGAAGACGCTACGGCCGCGCACGCAGGTCCCGATCGTGCTCATGGTGTATTACAATTCGATCCATGCCATGGGGTTGGAAACGTTCTGCCGTGAAGCGGGGGCGGCAGGAGTCGATGGACTGATCGTCCCCGATATGCCCCCTGACGAAGCGGGTCCGTTGAAAGGTCCGGCTGCGGCAGCCGGGTTACGGCTTATTTTCCTCCTGGCACCCACCAGCACGTCCGATCGACGGACCTACGTGGCAAAGGAGTCGCAGGGGTTTCTCTACTATGTTTCGCTCACGGGGATTACCGGAGCCAAGATTCAAAATATGGCGGAAGTCGGCAAGAACGTCGGAAAGATCAAGAAGGTGACGAAGACGCCGGTGGCGGTCGGATTCGGCGTGTCCACGCCGGCAGACGCGGCGCAGGTCTCGGCTATGGCGGATGGGGTCATTGTCGGGAGTGCGATTGTGAAGCAGATTGCGGCGCACCAGCAATCGTCAGATATGCCGGTCACAGTCGGCCGGTTCGTCGCTTCTCTGAAAGCGGCGATGAACCAGAGCGCCTAGATGCGGGGCAGTGTCTTGGATGGATCAGGCGGATGGGGCAGGCACTACCGCTTGCCGGAACTTGTCGACGGCGGCATATATTTGATCATCTCATCGGTCAAGTCGGCCGCCACATCCTTCAAATTCGGCTTAAAGAACATGTAGCTGCTGGCCTTCTCATGCCTGGCCTTCCAGACAGTCGTTCCGGTCGTGGCGTCGATGAGACGCATGCTCAACCCGACACGGCCGACATTGTCGCCTTCTTTTCTCGAATACTCCCAGGCATTGATCCGGATCACGAGAAAGGACTCGACATTGAGTGACTTGCCCAGTTTGATCGCCGAGTCTTTGTCTGATTGGCCCGTCATTTCAAGCCTGGAGAAATAGAACACCAGCGAGTCAAACGCTTCCTTCGACCCCTGAAAGATATCGGTGACTTGCTCCGCCGGGACGACGCGCTCGATTCGCCCGGTCTTGCTGAGCGACCCCGCAAGGACTTCCTGAATATCCTCACGCGCACTGTCATATTGGCTGGCCATCGGTGGCAACACCGCGACTGACTGGGGACGAAATACCTTCGCGCCTGGACCTTCCCACATTTCCTGAAGGCCACCGCAACCGGCAATGGTCAGCGCAAATAATCCGGCAAGGAAGGCATGTCGAAAGGACTTGGTCTGCAATATCATAATTCTCAGTATACCATTAGAACGTCAAAGAGACAGAGCCCGAAGCCAATATGCCGCGTTCACGGAAATCATAGCCTCCGCCGAAGTCCATACGGAGAGCAAATATCCGTAGTCCAAACCCTGCAGTGGGCGTAATCGTCGAGGCGGCGTCCTGGACATTCTTATAGGCACCGGCTCGAAGAGAAAGAAACTCGTTCAAAATCGTTTGTTCTACACCGACGCTCAGTACTTGGCTCTTTATCCCCGGGACAAAGGTCTTGTTTGAGGTGACATCCATATCGGCCGTCAACGTGAGCGACGAGTAGGGGTTCACGGCAACGCCGCCTCGCACTTGCGGCAGCATTTTGAGCTTGGTGCCATCGGGCGCATCGAATTGTGGCTGGGTAAGATCTTTGGCGACCACTCCAAGCCGCAGCCAGGATGCGGGACGATAGATGGCGCCGACATCGACGGCAAAGGCAGTTGAGAGCTTCGACTTGCCGAAGCTCTCGGATAGCGTGAGATCCTGACCGTTAATCGTGGCTGAACCAGAATAGGCGGCACCTTGAATGGCTTTTGCTGTAATTCCAACGGCAAATGTCTTTTCAGCGAAAGCGTAGGCATAGGAAAACGCCGCTTGTCTGGCTTCAAGACCGCGCAGCGCCATTTGCCCGTCAATTGTGAGCGCCCCTCCACCGGTGGCCGTCACTGGTCGGGACAAGAAGCTTCCGGCGGTTGCCACGTCTGACAGGTTAAATCCAAACGCATGCTCGCCAAAATGTCCTTTGAAATAGAGTCCCGTGGCACCACTTGCCGACAGGGACGCGCCGGGCCGGTTTAACCGGTTTGCCAAGTCTTGTGCACGGCTGAGATTAGCAGGGGTATTGCTCTTATCCAAATCTTCAATGTCCTGCAATGATTGGCGGACTCCGTGGCGATCCACCCCCTGCGCAGTAGCCTGTATTCGGATATCCACAGTCTGTGTCATGGCCAGGCCGGCCGGGTTCCAATAGGTGGCCAGGGCATCTGTCGTAATCGCCACTCCAGCGCCACCCATGCCGGCGGCCCGGGGGCCGACGGTGACAAATTCCACGGCCAGGACCTGATTCGGAATCAGCATGAGGGCAGTCAACCCAAGAGCGCGAATAAATAAATGTTTCATAGCCTTACCTCGCATGAAGCTCGAAAGGACTCCGTAATATTTTGCAGTCTAGGGATCTCGACCACATCCGTCAAGACTTAGACGATCATCCCGTCTTGCATGTAAATGATGCGGTCGGACTGGGCGGAGAGCTTGTCGTTATGGGTCACAATCACGAAGGTGGTCTTGCGGGTTCGGTTCAGATCACGAAGCAGGCCAAACAGGGCTTCGCCTGTATGGGTGTCAAGGTTTCCGGTCGGTTCATCGGCCAGGACGAGATCGGGTTTCTGCAGCAGTGCCCGGGCAACCGCGACACGTTGTTGTTCGCCCCCGGAGAGTTCTCCCGGTTTATGGTGAAGCCGCTGTCCCAGTCCGACTTCTTGAAGCAGGGTCGTAGCTTCCTGCTCGACTTCCTCGATCGGCCGCCGCTGGATGAGCGCCGGCATGCAGGCATTTTCCAGCGCGGTGAATTCCGGCAATAGATGGTGAAACTGAAAGACAAAGCCGATGCGGCGGTTGCGGAATTCGGCCTGCTGCGCCTCGGACATCTGGAAGAGATCCTGATTGTCGAAGTAGACGGTCCCCTTTGTCGGCCGGTCGAGCATCCCCATGATATGGAGCATGGTGCTCTTCCCGGCGCCTGACGCCCCGACGATCGCCACCATTTGCCCGCGTGGAATTTCCAGATCGATCCCCTTGAGCACGGTGAGTTCTTGTGAACCCATGGTGAAGGATTTGTGGAGGTCCGTTATTCGGATCATCGGATAGTTCTCACCGGTCAGTGGTATAGGAGTCGTACTCATTCGTATCGCAGGGCCGCGACTGGTTCAAGCTTGGCCGCCTGGAGAGACGGGTAGACGGTCGCGGCAAAGCTGATGAGGATGGCGGAACCAGCCACAAGGAGCACATCGAGCGCCTGGACGTGGACGGGAATTCTGGAAATGTAATAGACGGTCGGGTCGAACGCCCAAAAGGTCTGGATCAGCCAGAGGAAGGCGTAGCCCAGGGGAATGCCGATGGCCGTGCCGCTGAAGCCGATGATGAGACCGTTCAGCATAAAGATGCGCCGGATGCTCTTCCTGGTCGCCCCCATGGCTTTCAGAATTGCGATCTCTTTTTGCTTTTCCGTCACGATCATCGTGAGGGTACTGACGATATTGAACGAGGCGACGATGGTGATCAGGACCAGGAGGAGAAACATCATCGTCTTCTCCAGCTTCAGCGCTGAAAAGAGATTGCGGTTCATCTGCATCCAATCTCTCGCGCCGTAGACAAATCCCAATGAGCCTTCGATGTTGTGAGCGATGTCGTTCGCGCGAAAGACGTCGGTGACTTTCACTTCGATGCCGGAGACGGTCGAGCCCATATTGAAGAACTTTTGGGCCTCGGCAAGGTCGATATAGGCCAGCGAGGAATCGTATTCGTACATGCCGGAATGAAAGAGGCCGACGACGGCAAAGGTGCGAATCTTCGGGACCATGCCCATGGCGCTGATCGGGCCGACGGGCGAGACCACGTTGACCGTGTCGCCCACGAAAGCTCCGAGGCGCATAGCCAGCTCTTTGCCGAGGATGATGCCCGGTTTCTCCGTTTCGACGGCCGGACCGGTGGGGTCGTCGGCCGGCGGTTGCTTGATCTTCACGGGTTTGCTCAAGTCGGACAGTTCGCCGGTTCCGAGATTCTTGGCGAGCTCGGTGACATGCCCTTCCCGCTGAGGGTCGATCCCGCGAAGCACGATGCCCTGGACGCCGTTCGGCGTGGTGAGCAGGACCTGCTTCAGGACAAACGGTGTGGCGGCGACGACATCCTGGACGGCTTCAATCTGTTTCGTGGTCGGTTCGTAGTCGGACATGCCGTCTTTCATACGGTCCTGCACGATGATATGGGCCGTGGTCCCGAGAATCTTGGCCTGAATGTCCTCTTTGAAGCCGGTCATGATGCCGACGGTCCCGATCAGGGCGGCCACGCCGAGCGTAATCCCGGCGATCGACACGAACGTGTTGAGTGAGATCGTACGGTTCCGCCGCTTAGCGCGCAGATATCGAAGGCCGACAAAGATTTCATACGGCATCGACATGGGCGATTATTTCTCCGGCCGGAGTTGAGGAAACAGGACGACATCACGGATCGAACCCTGATTCGTGAACAGCATAATCAAGCGGTCGATGCCGATGCCTTCGCCGGCGGTCGGCGGCATGCCGTATTCCAATGCGCGCAAGAAATCCTCATCGACAAGATGCGCTTCTTCATCGCCGGCTTCGCGCTGGGCCGCCTGGCCTTCGAATCGTTCCCGCTGATCGAGCGGATCGTTCAACTCGGAAAAGGCATTCGCGATTTCTCGTCCGGCGATATAGAGCTCAAAGCGGTCGGTGAGCGCGGGATTGGAATCCTTCCGCCGCGCGAGGGGGGAAATTTCGATCGGGTAGTCGGTGATGAACGTCGGTTGAATCAGGTTCGGCTCGACCGTTTCTTCGAAAATCTCGTTCACAATATTAAAGAGCGTGGCCTTGGGATCGACCTGGATGCCGAGTGATTTCGCGGCGGCAGCGGCCTTGTCGCGATCTTGCAGGACGGATGCATCCAGATTGTTCACTTCCAGAATGGACTGGTGGTAGGACCAGCGCCGCCAGGGTGGAGTGAGGGTGATCTCTTTGCCTTGATAGTCGATCACGGTTTTTCCGAGCATCTGCTGGGCCAGGCTGGACACCATGTCCTCGGTCAGGATGATCAGGTCCTGATAATCGGCATACGAGACGTAAAACTCCAGCATCGTGAATTCGGGGTTGTGAATCGTGGAAATGCCTTCGTTGCGGAAATTGCGATTGATTTCAAAGACGCGGGGAAAGCCCCCCACGATGAGCCGCTTGAGGTACAACTCCGGTGCGATGCGCAAATAGAGGTCGATACCGAGGGCGTTGTGATGGGTCACAAAAGGCTTCGCGGCCGCGCCGCCGGGGATCGGGTGCATCATCGGGGTTTCGACTTCCAGGAATCCGCGTTCGATCAGGTATGACCTGATGCCCGCAATGATCCGGCTTCGGATGGCGAAAATGTCGTGGACGTCGGGATTCGCGATCAGATCGACGTAGCGTTGCCGGTAGCGTGTTTCGACGTCGGTGAGTCCGTGCCACTTTTCCGGCAACGGGCGCAGGGCCTTGCTCAAGAAGGTCAGCTCACGGACTTCCACGGTGAATTCATTGGTCTTGGTGCGGAAGAGTGTGCCGCTGACTCCGATCCAATCGCCCAGGTCGAGCTGTTCCGTCACCATATAAGATTGTTCGGTGAGGAGATCTTTCTTGAGATAGACCTGTAAGCGGTCTGCGCCGTCCTGTATGACTGCAAAGCCGGCTTTGCCAAACCGGCGCAAGGCGACTACGCGGCCGGCGAAGGTGCAGCCGATTTTCTCCTCTTCCAGGACTTCCTTGGACTTTTCGGAATGCAGCTTGATGAGCTGTCCCGCGCGGTCTTTGACTTCGAATCGAGTGCCGTAGGGAGCCACGCCGCCTGCGCGCAGCTGGTCGAGCTTCTTGATGCGTTGCTGTCGTTGTTCGTTCAATTCATCCATGGTCGTTCCGTGTCCTGTTAATCCTCATCCGTGCCGGCTGTGGTCGGGGCGAGGAGCGCTCCGGCCATCTTCTTCTTCAGATACGCTTCAATAAACGTGTCCAGATCGCCGTCCATGACCGCCGCGACGTTCCCGGTTTCATGGGCCGTCCGGTGGTCTTTGACCATTTGGTAGGGCTGGAACACATAGGACCGGATCTGACTGCCCCAGCCGATCTCTTTCTTCTCGCCGACGATGGCGTTGAATTCCGCCTCTTTCTTTTTCTGTTCCACTTCGAACAGACGGGCTTTCAGAATCTTCATCGCGCCATTGCGGTTCTGGAGTTGCGATCGCTCGTTCTGGCATTGCACGACGATGTTGGTGGGGATGTGCGTAATCCGGATCGCCGTTTCAACCTTGTTCACATTCTGGCCGCCGGCGCCGCCGGCTCGAAAGGTATCGATTCTGAGATCTTTGTCGTCGATGACGACATCGATGTCCTCGTTGAGTTCCGGATAGACGAAGACCGAGGCAAAGGAAGTATGGCGTCGCTTGTTCGCGTCAAAGGGGGAGATTCGGACCAGGCGATGCACGCCGGCTTCAGCCTTCAAGTACCCGTACGCATAGGGGCCCGTCACCGAGATGGTCACGCTCTTGATTCCGGCTTCGTCGCCGTGGAGCAGGTCCAATGTTTCCACCTTGAACTTTTTGGTCTCAGCCCATCGGACATACATGCGCAGGAGCATCTGCGCCCAGTCCTGCGACTCCGTGCCCCCGGCACCGGGATGAATGGCCATGATCGCATTGTTCGAATCCAGTTCTCCCGAGAGGAGCATTTCGACGCGAAGCGTGGCCAGCGTGGTTTCAAGCCGGTGAAGCTCCGTCGTCAGCTCCTGTTCAAGGGAGGGATCCTGGCCTTCTTCCGCCAGTTCGAGCAGAGCCTGAAGGTCGCCAAGTTTCGTCTCGATCTCACGCCATTGGATGAGTTCGCGCTCAAGCGTGACTTTTTTCCGGCTGGTCGCTGCGGCTGATTTGGTGTCGTTCCAGAATGTCGGGACGCCCATCTTGGCTTCGAGCTCTTCGAGCTCGGCGGTCATGCGAGCGAGGTCAAAGATGCCCCCGTAGTTCCGAGACCTGGGCTCCGACCGTCTGCACGCGACTCCGTACCTCTTCTAACATGCAAGTATCCTTTCGAATTACACTGGAGTGATAGCGGTCGTGCCGTGAACCGGCTCTTTCGGCCGGAGAAGACTGATCAGGCACAACAGCGCGCAGATTACCACACAGCCGTAGGCAAACACATCCCCGTGCCGGCTGTAGAATGTCCGCGGTTGCCAGACCGGAATCGTCGCCCGAACCGATTCCGCTGAAAAGAGTCCGGTCGCGTGCAGGATCCGCCCGTAGGGATCGATGGCGCCGGTGATCCCGGTATTGGCGGAGCGGGCAAAGGCGAGATGGTTTTCTACCGAGCGGAAGACGACCATGGAAAAATGCTGCGCGGGTGCCGAGGAGTTTCCGAACCATCCGTCGTTCGTAATGGTCACCAGAAATTCAGCGCCGTTGACCGCGAGCTGCCGGACCAGATCCGGAAAAATCACCTCATAGCAGATGGCCACGCCGAACTTCAGGGGGCGGGAGGGAACGGACGTCCCGTCTTCACGGATCGTTGCTTTGGGAGTCAGCGACAACGTTGTTCCGCCTGGACCAGCCTCAAAGTCGCCGATACCTTCAACCAGCTTATCGAGGAAAAACAGCAACGACGACTTCAGTGGAATGTATTCTCCGAACGGGACTAAGTGATGCTTGTCATACCGCCCAAGAATCGTCCCGTCTGCCGACAAGAGATAGGCGCTGTTCAATAAGTAGGGACGACGGTCCGGATAAAAGCGGAGCGCCGGGCTGCCGAATAGGATCGGGGCTTTGGCCCGGTCGGCCAGGGCCATGAGTTGAAGCTGATAGTCTCTCTCCCGCTCGAATATGAATGGCGTGGCGGCTTCGGGCCAGACGATCAAGTCGGTGGTATCGCCAAATTGGTGTGTCAGGCGAGCGAATCGTTGCATCGTGTCGTCGCGATAGGCGCTCTCCCACTTCACCGCCTGATCGATATTGGGTTGAACCAAGCCGACGGTCACGACCCCTTTCGGCGGTGCCAGCGTGGCTCCGGCTAGGAGTGATGTGCCATATCCGTAGGTCAAGAACATGAGCAGGCTGGTGACGGTGACGAGTTCCCACGGCAGCTTCTTCGGACGGAATCCGCGGAAGAAGGGCATGAGCCACAGGAGCAGTTCGGCGAGCGTCAGGTTCACGAGGATGATCAGGAAGGAGACGCCATACACACCGAGATGGTCGGCGACCTGGATGAGTTCCAGTTCGCGATACTGTGAGTAGCCCAGCAAGCTCCAGGGAAATCCTGAAAACGCGTAGGTTCTCAGCAGTTCGAGCGAGACCCACACGCAAGGCGAAAACATAATTCCATACCGTGGTAAGAATTCGCGTAACCAGACGACGCTCCAACTATAGATTCCGATGTAAAGTCCAAGATAGGCAGTGAGCAGGAGCAAAATGGCGTAGCTGACGGGAAGGGGAACTTTCCCATAGGTGGTCATCGCGGTGACCACCCAGGCCATGATTCCGGTGAATCCAATGGTCCCCGTCAGGCATCCAATCCAAAAAGCCCGCCGTCTCGTAGACGAGTCGAGGGCGACATGGAGGGGAATCATGGCGATCCAAGCGAGGAGCCCCAGATCAAATTTCGGAAAGCACAGAGGGAGCAGGAGGCCACTTATGCAGGCAAGAATGAGCTGGCGCGCACGCATTCGATCCATCGTGCGGTACCATAACGAAAGCGATTTCGACTTGCAAGGAATGGATAGAAGGAGCAAATTGCTGAATCGGATGGGTATGAAGATGGGAGTCTTGCTGGCGGTACTGATCGTCGGCCTGGTGGCGCAGGCTCCGGCACAGGCTGATGAGTCGCCAGCTCTTAGTGACCGGATCTCCGGAAAGCTCATTCGAGGTATGGTGAATCTTTCGACCGGATGGATAGAGGTTCCGCGTCAGATTTATGAAGTCTGGACTCATGAGGGCTGGGTGCGTGGTATGCTGCGCGGTCCGTTCGACGGAATCGGAATGTTTTTCGCACGCACGGTCGCCGGTGTTGTTGAAACGGCGACCTTCGCAGTTCCGCTGCCGACCTATAAGCCCTTGTTGATGCCGGCCTATGCGTGGGATCCAGAGGATCCATCCGACGTGACGGCGGCTGGCCGCAAGTAGACACAGAACATATTCGAAGGGAATCTATGGACGAGTTGAAACACACCCGCAGGATACGTATCACACCATTCACAAAACCGGCTGCCGAGCCACCGGAGGACTCAGCGATTTGGATGGGCGGAGAAGCCTCAGTGGGCACTCAGGCCAGACGGCATGTCCGCCAGACTGAACGGAATACACCGGGCCTCGCCCTCACGATTCTCGGCCTCACCTTCTTGGGTGGCCTGGCCTTGGGGACCGTCACGTCCAGACTCCTGCGCAAGACGCGGCCATAGTCCGAGCCCGCTTCCTCTTTATCAGGCTGCTCAAAAAGGCTGTTCAACAAGGCCGTAGCGAATAAAGAGGCGAAGGCGTACCCTTGTGGTACGTTGAGCCTCTGAACGAAGCGAGAACGCCGCTGGCAGAGTTTTTCAGCAGCCTGCTATTTATTCCGCTCAGGTTGTTGGTGAATCCAGAGTTCGGGGGAGTGGGCTGTTGCCTGGTAGGCCTGGCCGAACCCCAGGACCAGATGGGCGTCCTGAAGCTGCAGCTCCCATAGCGAAAAATCTGCAAATCCAAAGGTCATGGCGGATTTTGGAAATCGGGCGAGATAGCGTTCTTTCATCTGTCCATACGTGGCCGCGTTCGGTGCTAGGATCGCGGCCGATCCCTGTAGATTGATTCTGCGCAAGGCCAACGGGGTTTTTTCAGGGTGATCAGGTTCGGAGAGGAAGAGCGACACCTGCGGGTCCTGACGCAGATGCTGGGTGTGCAGGGCAAGCTGGCTCAAGTGTAAATACGCTCTCGTCCAATTCTCGCCGAGCACATAGGGCACATGCGAGCCAAATGGCTTTCCCTGTCTCATGGTGAGGAGTACACCTGTTCGCACCTCTTGTGCCAGCGTCGTCCAGGCTTCCCGTACCGCTTCATTCGTCATTGACTCAGCCATCAGCTATATCCTCTCGCACTCAAAGGTCGTTCGCGCAATAATAACCCTATCGGTATCAGGCCGTCATGTCTTGATGAAGGGCCTAGGAGTCACGGCTTATTGTGTTTGCGGATGTGGGAGCCGTGATGATCCGTAGGCCGATTATTGACCAGAGGAGTTGATCATGAAGAATGTTGAGATGGCGATGGAAGGAACGATCCTGACTATCAAGGTGGACATGTCGAAGGAGTTTGGTCCGTCGGCATCAGGGAAGACCACGATCATTGCCTCTACGGAGGGCAACGTGACGATCCCGGGTCGTGAAGAAAAAGTCGGATTGAACGTCTATCGCAAGAAATAGCGGTTGTTTGTGTCCGAGCTGAACGATGAACGAAGGGGAGGATGAATCGTCTCGTTGATCGGCGACGAGTTCTGCCAAAATCACGCAAATATTCATGAAATACGACCGGTTTCTCCACAGTGAGACTGCTGTGCTGTGCATAAGTCGGTATTGGTTGGGCCTATTCGGCTCTAGACAAAATCGTTTTGGTCAGCGGGTCACTCCCGGATCAGGATCTGCCCAGGGATTGTGGAAAAGAAAAAGAATCATCCGTCAAGCCGCTAAATATAGTGGCTCTCTTCGAGGAAGCACTATGCCTATTTATTAGGCAATCTGCTCGCAGGACTGTTGAGATCAGGCATTTCAACGACAGGATCTCACTCATACACAGAGTTATCCACAGAAGCTGGGGAGTCCCGGCAGAGCATCGGCCTGAATCACGGTTTCGGTAGTGGAAGTGCTTGGTTTTTGAGGGGTCTGGCAGATTCATGCTCACGCAAGAAGAAGAGCAGCAACGTGTGAAATATTTTTTCTTTCGGAGTGAAAAATATTTTCCACGCTCGAAAGAATTTATCACCCGTGCCTCTGTCGGCTCTTGCTATTTATGAAATGTGATTCTGGGTGGTATCTCTGTCGTGCTCACGGTGGATCGTTCGTGCGACCAGAGATTTCTCATGCTTCGAAATAGACTGACGGTCTCGTTTCGGCAGAATTCCTCGGCACAATGTTTTTTACGTGGCGCGAGAGAACCCTTGACTCGCTCATACTGGGGGCCTACTCTAACCGCGTGGGGGGAGTTAACGCCCCGGGGGAATATGGTTCATAAGGGGGTCGAGTGTGAGAGCGGTGTGCAGGACCAGCTTGTACTGGGAAGCCTAATGCTCTCCCGAGATCTCCGCCGTACCTACTAACTCCTCGGTAGGTGCGTGCTCCTCCCACCCTAAACTGTTTTGGCGGATGGTTGCCCTCCTGCGAATCTCCTCCTTGCCATCAGGTCGTGCTCGACCCTGCACGAGGGTTTTCTCGGCGGGGCAATCTGTGTACAATGCCGCCCACTTTTCCAATATGATGCTGTGAGAGGGTGAATGGCCATCGCGCGTTCCGTTTCGAAGTCCGTTTCTGCTGCTCAACCCGTTTCTGAATCAGCCGGCCCGAAGAAGGCTGCCGCCAAGCCGGTCCAACAGGTCACCGCAGCTGAGATGGGGGCGCGTCAGCGGGAAATTTCCGTTTCCGAATTTTTTACGAAGAACCGGCACCTGCTCGGGTTCGATAACCCGCGTAAGGCGTTATTGACCTGTGTGAAGGAAGCGGTCGATAACGCGCTCGATGCCTGTGAAGAAGCGGGGATTCTCCCGGAAGTGACCGTTCGGCTGGAAGTGGTATCGAACGGGGAGCCGGTCGCTCCCAGTCAGGCGTCCAGATTTCGCATTACGGTGACGGACAACGGGCCCGGCATCGTTCGCCAGCATATCCCGCGGATCTTCGCGAAATTGCTCTACGGCTCGAAGTTTCATCGCATGCGGATGAGCCGGGGACAGCAAGGCATCGGGATTTCGGCGGCGGGCATGTACGGACAATTGACGACCGGCAAGCCGGTGAAGATCATTTCCCGCACCGGGCCGAAAGCCGTCGCGCATTATTTTGAAGTGCAAATCGACACGAAGAAAAACGAGCCGCTCGTTCATGAGAACAAGCAGATCGAATGGAGCCAGCCGCAAGGCACACAAGTCGCGATCGAGGTCGAGGGGAAATATCAAAAGGGCCGGGCCTCTGTCGACGAATGGCTGGAGCAGACCTCCATCGCCAATCCCCATGTGCGGCTGATCTACTCTCCGCCGGAAGGCGAGACGAGAGACTATCCCCGTACGTATCACGAATTGCCGCCGTCTCCGCGGGAGATCAAGCCGCATCCGTACGGCATCGAATTCGGCATGTTGCTGAAGATGCTGCAGGACACCAAGAGCCAGACGGTCTCCGGCTTCCTTGCCGGCGATTTTTGCCGAGTGTCGCCTCAACTCGCGGATGAGATCTGCAAGGCCGCGAAGGTCTCTCCCACCATGCGGCCTCGGGACCTGAAGGGGCCGGCAGCGGAGGTTCTTTACCGGACCATTCAGAGCACCAAGATCATGGCGCCTCCGACGAACTGTCTTTCTCCGATCGGCGAGCGGGCCATTCTCTCAGGCCTCTATAAGCAGATCAAAGGAGAGTTTTATACGGCCGTCAGTCGGCCTCCGGCTGTGTATCGGGGCAACCCCTTCATCATTGAGGCCGGACTAGCCTATGGTCATCGACCGGACGATCAGGTCAAGCCGAAACAACCCGCCATGCCGAAAGCGGAAGGGGAGGACGACGAGAGGGATTCGGAGCTTGCGCGCGTCATTCGGTACGCCAACCGGGTGCCGCTCCTCTATCAGCAGTCCGCCTGCTCGACGTTCAAGGCCGTCCTCAGCACGTCCTGGAAGAATTATGGTGTGACGCAGTCACGCGGCGCATTGCCGGGCGGGCCGATGGTGATTTTTGTGCATATGGCCTCGGTGTGGGTGCCGTTCACGAGCGAATCCAAAGAAGCCATCGCCGACTACGATGAGATACAAAAGGAAATCACGCTGGCCTTGCGTGAGTGCGGTCGGCGGTTGGGGTTGTTCTTGCGGCGGCGTGAGCGCGCGGCCAGCGAGTATCGGCGACGCAATATTTTCGAACTCTATATTGAAGAAGTCGTGGAAGCCTGCAATCGCCTCAAAGGCGGCACGCTTGCCAAAGAGAAGTTGAAAGCCCAGCTCCAGAAAATCGCCACATCACGCACGGGCGGACTCAAGACGGATGAAGCATTGGGGAAAACCGGTGCCGGGCCGGAAGGCTTGCCCCATTCAATCATCGTGACTGCCGAAGGCGTGGAAGGCGAGGTCGAGTTGGCTACGCAGGTGCAGGCGTCTGTTGCGCCAGCGGCACCGGCAGCGACCACGGTTCCGAATGCGGCCGGGCCGTTGCCAAAGACACACAAGAAGGGTAAGGGGGCACAGACGGCCGTGCGTGCCGATACGGGGTCCATGAATAAGAAATCGACGGGCGCATCGGCGAAGCCTGGAAAGCATTCCGCGCCTCGAGGGAAGAAGTAACCACATGGCGACCAAACAGAAACAAACGACCGCCGTTGAGAAGAAGCTCATCAGCCTGGCGGATATTGTCATCGCGGCGGCTGACCGGTCGAAAGATCCGACGTTTGCGATTCCCATTCGGGCGCTGTCCAACGTGTCCTTCAATGAGCGCAAGGGTCTCATTGAGATGGGGAGTAAGAAGCAGGCCCGGTCGTTCTTCAACGTCGGGATGGCCAAGAAGTTTATGCAGACGGTGCTCGTTGCCGATGCCCTTTCTGAACTCCAGCGGGCGGACCTCACCACGTCGCTTCGAGAAATCTACTACCGGACAAAACATACGATTCAAGATTCCCATGAGAACACCTTCGATACCCAGGATGAATCGGACCCGGTCATCGAAGATCTTGAAGTGTCGCTTGCGGCGTTACGCGAAGAGCTGCATGTGCGGGCGGAGAACAGCGGGAGCATCGTCGGGCCGGTCGTGTTTGGCGATGACGGCGATCGAGTGGACTGTGCCAAGCTCGGGAAAGGCGGGTATTCGGTCCCGTCGATCGTCGAACCGGAATATCTGGAGATCCGCCGCTGCACAGCCGATTTTCTACTGCTCGTGGAAAAGGGAACGCAGTGGAATCGCCTCTCGGAAGATAAGTTCTGGCGCCGGTATAATTGCGTCCTGCTGACCGGCAACGGCCAGCCGCCGCGCGGAGTCCGCCGGCTGGCGCGCCGGCTTCACGAAGAGCATAAGTTGCCGGTGTACGTACTGGTCGATAACGATCCCTGGGGGTACTACATCTATTCCGTGATCAAGCAGGGTTCGATCAATCTGGCCTTCGAAAGCCAGCGCATGGCCATCCCCAAAGCCAAGTTCATCGGGCTGTCGAGCGCCGACCCGGAACGGTACGAGCTGCCCCGGAATGTGGGCATCAAGCTGAACGAGAAGGACATCGCGCGGGCGAAAGAGCTGATGAACTACCAATGGTTCCAGAAGCCGGCCTGGCAAGCGGAGATCAAGCGCATGCTGACCAGCGGGCTCAAGTACGAGCTGGACTCGCTCGCCAATAAAGATTTTCAATACCTGACCAAAAAGTATCTGCCGAGAAAGCTCAAGGAAAAAGATTGGATCGATTAGTCATCGCCCCCGGTCCACCGTACGACAATCAGGAGCCAGCAGATCAGGGAGCCCGCGCTTGCGCCGCGGCTGCCGGCCTTCGTGCCGCCCCGGATTCAGAGACACCATGAAGACCCTACCTCCCTGGACGGCTCCGTTACGCGATTGGCAGCGCCGTGCGCTCGTCGCCGTCCAGACCCATCAGACGGCGGATTTTCTCGCCATGGCGACGCCGGCCGCCGGGAAAACCCGCTTTGCGCTGCGCGTCGCGCACGAGTTTCTCGCCAAGGGAGCCGTTCGTCGTGTCCTGGTCGTCTGTCCGACTAACCATCTGCGTACCCAGTGGTCGGAAGCCGCCGGAAAAATAGGCCTCCAGCTCGATCCGGCATTGACGAACGATCAAGCCAGCGAAGCCCCCGATTATCACGGGGCCGTGGTGACCTATCAGCAGGTCAGCCTTGCCCCGGCGATCTTTCAACGCGCGTGCAAAAGCCAAGCGACGCTCCTCATTTTAGATGAGTTGCACCATGCAGGAGACGGGAAGCACTGGGGGAAGGCGCTGCGCATGGCCTTCGATCCGGCGGTATTTCGGGTGATTCTTTCCGGCACGCCGTTTCGCTCCGACAATAACCCGATTCCGTTTATCCGTTACGAGCAGGGCGAGAGCCATGCGGACTTTGCGTACGGCTATACCGAGGCGATTAAGGACAGCGTGTGCCGTCCGATCGTCTTCCCCAGCTATGAAGGCGAATTGACCTGGCTCTCCGACGGTCGTGAGCACACGGCCACCTTCGAGGATGGACTGAAGTTCGATCTCCAACGCGAACGGTTGAAGACGGCGCTCTTGCAAGAGTCCTGGCTGGGTCCGGTCATTACCGACGCGCACAAGCAATTGACCAGACTCCGCAAGGAAGAGCAGGCCGATGCCGGCGGATTGATCGTCGCCATGGACCAGGATCACGCCCGTTGGGTCTCCGAGTTGATCGGGAAAATCACCGGAACGAAGGCGGTCGTGGCGGTGTCGGACGATCCGGGGGCATCACGGACCATCGCGTCCTTTTCCGATCATAAGACCCAAGCCTGGCTGGTCGCGGTGAACATGGTGAGCGAAGGGGTGGACATCCCCCGGTTACGGGTGGGCGTGTACGGGACCAACGTGTTGACGGAGATGTACTTCCGGCAGGTGGTCGGCCGATTCGTCCGCATGCAGGACGGCATGCCCTCACCGCAACGAGCGTGGCTCTATTTGCCCAAAGATCCGATCCTGGTTCACTACGCCCGGCAAATCAGAGCGGAGCGCGACCATGTTCTGGAAGACATCATGCCCGCCGGACAACGGGATTTGTTCGGCCGGATCACTGTGTCCAGCACCAAAGAATACATGCCGTTGAATGCGGTGGCGAAGCTCGACTCGCTCATCGGGGAAGAAGACCCGCGAGGGGAGGGTGGTGGCGCCGTCGCGGGGGATATTGCCGTCTCATTGCACGAACAGAAGCTCGATCTGCGCGAAACGCATCGACTCCTGGTAGCGTCGGTGGCGAGAAAAACCGGCGTGGATCACCGTCGGCTCAATGCGGAATTGATCGCGCGAACCGGCGGTCGCGTCGATCAGGCGACGACCGAGCAGCTGCAAAAGCGCATTCAACTGTTGGAGCGGTGGCAGGAAAAGGGGTATGACGGCAAACGATAACGGATGAAGAGCCGCTGACGGCACCCGAACAGCACGGTTCCGATGCCGCCAGCAGCGGTCTGTGCGCGAGAACTAGGCGGGCGGAAGCATCCAGTAGCACCAGCCGAGAATCACGGGCGTCGCCACATACATCGCGGTCTTTCCGAAAGAATCGTACACGCCGTAAATCAGGATGGCGGCGATAAACACGAAATAGATCTGGGCGATACCCTGGTAGCTCGCATTGTGTTCGACCGCCAGCGCCAAGCTTGGTGATGCCAGAATTGCGGCGGCAGAGAGAGTCGCTAGTCGTTTCATTGAAAACTCCTTTCAGAGGATGGTGAAGGTAGAGGGAATGGATGGGGGAGAGGCGCGGATGCGGAGACAACAACGCCCTCATGGCAACGGAAACCACGAGGGCGTAGCGAAGGGCGTAAGCCGTATTCTATGAAAAGACTGACTGATATTAGCAAGGATGCACAGAACACCTCATCGTCTGGAGTTGCTCCCATGCTGCGCTTTCCGGTTTGGGAAGTCAAACCAGAGCGGCCGGTTCCTCTCTGCCCATGGGGTTGACCCTGCGGGTTGACCCTGCCGAGCCTGGGCCGAACGCGGCTTGCCCCCTCATTCAGCTGGGTGTTAAGATCCGCCACCGACCTTTCTGGAGACACACTATGCCAAGCATCATGTTATTGGTTTCTCCCAGCTGTGGAGCGTGTCCCTCGGCCAAAAGCCTCTGGAAGCAGCTGCGGGTGAAATATAGTTTTTCCTACCGGGAAGTCGACATCACCACTCCCGATGGCGCTGAGTTGGCCAATCGCCATTCGGTGCGGGCGGTGCCTGCCACGATTATCGATGGACGACTGACCTTTGTCGGTGTGCCGAGTCGGGAAAGCGCCGAAAAGGCGTTGCTCTTGAAAATGAAGCCGCGCGAATAAGCGGGGTAGAAGGATAGATAGCTGATGGTTGATGACGACGATGACAACTTTGAATTGCCTGATTTGCCCATCTACGATAAGGGGCCGCCACCGGATTGCCCGATTTGCGGCGACCCGATGAAGTTTATCGATGGCGATTGGGCCTGTGTCGACTGCAACGGCGAACTGCTGGGGCCCGAGACGGGCTAGTCGACGTGAATGGTGATGGGCGCGCGATCGAGAGTTGATGTGAGCCGCCTGCTCCTCCGTCCGGTGTCCGCTCGTCACACACCACGGTTCATACGCCACGATTTCTGATGCTTCACGTCATTGCCGGCCGTTTTCATCCGTCGCTCGAATCCGCGCTGGTTGCTCAAGTGAGTCAGGCGAAGGCGACGGATCCGTTCGCTCCGCTCGCGATTTTCGTTCCTTCTGCGCCGCTCCTTGCCCGCGTGCGTCAGGTGCTGGCCGCTGAGCGGCAGGCCACGCTCAATATCCACTTCATGACCTTCCATCAGCTGGTGCTCCGTCTGGCGGATGAGCGGCGTAGCCGCCTTGCGCAATCTCCCTTGCATGTCGTCGACGATATCTTTTTCGAACAGTTGGTCCGGCAGATCGTGCAGGTCCGGCTTCCCAGTTTGACGCCGCTGCAACAGCTTGGGCAGTCCTCCGGCATGTGGGGCGCTCTGTGGTCGACCGTACGTGACTTGAAAGATGCCGGAGTCGATCCTGCCATCGCCTTGCGCGGCCTCGAAGAGGGCTGCTTCGATCAGGAGGATCACGCCTGGCTGACGGCGCTGTTTTCATTGCACGCCGCCGTTCGCGACGTGGGGAAGACCTTGGGAGTCGGCACTCCGGACGACCTGGCCGAGTCGCTCATTCCGGAGGTTCCTCATTCACCGTTCCTGGCCTCCCTCCGGCACGCATTCTATCACGGCTTCTACGATCTCACGCAGGTGCAGTTGTCCTTGTTTGAGGCTGTCAGCACTGCCGTTCCGACGACGCTGCTGTTTCCCGTTGAACAGGGACCGCGGTGGGGATTTGCCCGGCGCTTCTTCGATCGCTGTATTCAGCCCCGTGCGACAACTTCCGACATGATCACGAAACTGGCGGATCCGGATAAGCCCTGCTCCGATGAGCCGATGACGATTTCCGTGCAGAACGTCATCGGGGCGGAAGAGGAGCTGGCGGCGATTTGCCGGAAGATTCTGGATTTGGTCGAGACGAACGGGTATCGGTTTGACGACATTGGCGTGGTGGCTCGCACCTTGGATCCCTATCGGGCTCTCTTGGCGGGCATGTTTGATCGATATCGCATCCCGTTTGTCACGACCGCCGGTCGACCGCTGATGCAAGAACCTCTCTGCAAGGTCTTGTTGCAGGTACTGACATTGCCGCTCAACGATTTCTATCGCACGACAATGCTGGATGTGGTGACCTCGCCGCTCTGTGCCTCGGATCTGCTCGACCGTAATGCCGCCGGCTATCGTCCTGAACAATGGAGGATGGCGGTGGCGGGCTTGCAGATCACTCGTGGAGTCGAAGAGTGGAAGCGAGTGGAGTCGGCTTCCCAAGCGGCGCTGGAATTAGTGGAAGGTGAAGAGCAGGGGCGAGCGGTTGATGGGGTGGACATTGCCTCCGATGTGATCACGCTTCTGTGGCGCGTGGTGTCGGAGCTGGTGACTGATTGTTTGGCGCTCCCTCAACGGGGGACGATCGGGCAGTTGATCACGGCCTCTCGCCAACTGGCCCGCCGGCATCTGGTGGACCCGGTCGGCGTCGGCGAGACCGAAGGAGATCCGCTCACGGCGCGGTTGATGGCGACATGGAGCGCCATCGATGGAGTGTGGACCAGGCTGGAGGAATTGGATCTTCTTGGGGAAGACATGTCCTGGGCGGATTTTGTGGAACTCCTGACCCATACATGTGAACGCACGCTGATTCCGTTGGATGCGACCGCTCATCGAGGGGTCACCGTTGTCGACGCGATGGCCGCTCGCGGGCTGAGTTTCAAAGCGATCTGTGTGTTGGGCCTGAACGAGAAGCTGTTTCCACGGTATATCCGCGAGGACGCGTTTCTGCGTGATCGGCATCGGCGGGTGCTCGACGCGACGCTCGGATTCAAGATCGATGAGAAGCTCGGCGGGTATGAAGAGGAAACATTGCTGTTTGAACTGCTCACGCAAGGGGCGAGCCGCCGCTTAGTGCTCTCCTATCAGCGGGCTGATGAGGCCGGTCGTGTCTTGGCGGTCTCTCCGTTTCTGGACGAATTGCTCGAGCGGTCCGGCCTTGACGGACGATCGGCGGAAGCGGTGCCGCGACGGCTGACGGATCGAGTCGCGCAACGTTCCACCATTCAACGATTGATTCCGCCGTCCGAACTCGCCCAATGGATGGCGCTGACCGGGCAGGACCCGACAGACCTTCTGAAGGCGGTCGGCCGCGAAGCCGAGGGCTTTCGGCATGCGGCCGGCGCCTTAGTCGGGATGGAGGACGACGCGCCCGTGCTGAATGGGTATGACGGCTTGACCGGCCCGCTTGACGCCTACTGGTCACGGCTGTCCGAACGCGGGTTGGCCCCGACGCCCCTGGAGCAGTATGCGCGCTGCCCCTTCCAGTATTTTGCCGCCGATGTGTTGCGGCTGGAGCCGGTGCGATGGACCCTCGCGCAGGAGCCGGATGCCGCATTGTTGGGCACCCTCTGTCATGCGGCCTTGAAACGCTGTTACGAGCAGCTTCTGCCGACCGGATGGCCGGCCGAGCCGGTGACCGATGACACGATGGAGTGGTGTATTCGCTCGGCCGTGGATCTAGCGGCGCAGGATTGCGAGGCGCGCCATCGGACCGGTCATTATCTGTTGTGGGAGTTGGCGAAGGAGCATGTCGTCACGCTGATCACAGCCGCGGTCGATGCGGATACGGCCGCGTATATTGAGACGCCGTTTATGCCCGTCGCATTCGAGCTGGATGCCGAGGGCACGATTGCCGAGGTGCTGCCCGATCCGTCTGTGACGCTGAAGATTCGAGGACGCGTCGATCGGATCGACCGGCATCGGGATACCGGAGCCATTCGCATCATCGACTACAAATTCAAGACCGGGGGGTCGATGAAGGCGGAGGATCGCAACCTGCTGCAATCCGCCATGCGGGGGTATCGCCTCCAGCCTCCGCTCTATGCTCGCCTGCTCATGCCCGGCAAGCCTGCGCCAAGCCAGGTGCAGTTCATGTTTCTGGCGCCGCTGTGGGATCCGCCTATTGCACGTTCGACGTTCGATGTCGGCGCGCTTTCAGGTGAGTCCGGGCGGCAGATCCAGCAGACGCTGCGTATGCTTATCACCGGACTTCAGGCCGGACGGTTTTTTATTCTGCCCGACACATACTGTGAACAATGTGAATTTCGTGTCATCTGCCGCCGTGAACACCAGCCGTCGTGGTGGCGGTCGTATCGATCGGACGAGGTGAAAGCCCTCAAGAGCCTTCGTCTGCAACGTCTGTCGGAGGAGCCGCGTGGAACTGATTCCTGATCGCCAGGCCCGCAATCTGGCGGAGACGACATTTGACCGGAATGTCGTGGTCGTAGCCGGTGCCGGCACCGGCAAGACGACGTTGCTCGTCAATCGATTGGTGCACCTCCTGATCAAGGAGCCCCGCCCGGTGACCATCACCCAGATCGTGGCATTGACCTTTACGAACAAGGCGGCCACGGAGATGAAGGTCCGGCTGCGTGAACGGCTGCTGGTCTTGGCCAATCCGGAAACTGAAGCCGCTCGGGTTGTGGATGGCGGGGCGGTGTCGGTTGCTGACTTACGTGCACGTTACGGTCTCTCCACCGACGAAGTCGCCGGCAGAGCTGCGGCGGCCCTCCATGATCTTGAGAAGGGGCAGATCGGCACGCTCCATAGTTTTGCGGCCCATCTGTTGCGGCTCTACCCGCTTGAAGGCGGCGTGGATCCGACCTTTCAGGAAGATGACGGGCTCCGCTTCGAAGAGCATTTTTCGGCGGCATGGGAGATATGGGTCGATCGGGAGTTGAGCCGGCAGGGTTCTCATCATCAATTGTGGCGCAGGGTATTGGGTCTCGCCACCCTGGACGATGTGCGCGCACTGGCTCGCGCGCTCTGCAGCGAGTTGGTTGATTTGGACGTGTTGCATGCTCAGATCAATGACGAGAAGCTGAGTCCTGTGCTCGTCGAGTGGGTGCGCCAAATGCATCAACGCGGGCAAGTGCTCCTCGATGCGCATGATCGACCAAAGCGGCGGAAGATCGAGCAGATGTTGGCGGCCGCGGTGAACGTAATGAAGGCAATCCTGGATCAGGGGGCAGCCGGTATTCAGGCCCTATCCGCTGCCGATCTCGAATCGCTGGGGAAGGATCTGGGCAATCCCGTAGCAGGATGGGAAAAAGATGAATTTGGAGAAGCCGAATCAATCATTAACACTGCTCAGCAATATCAGTTAGTTAACAGCAAGTTATTTAAGTATACGTTGATTCTTCTTGGGCCGCTGGTCTCTGAAATTCGCCTCTCGTTCAGGCTGAAAGGGTGGGTCTCATTCGATGGGCTGCTCGCCAGGGCTCGCACGTTGTTACGGGATCATCTGGCCATCCGCGAGCGTATTAAACAGGACTATCGTGCGGTGCTGGTGGATGAATTTCAAGACACCGATCCTGTTCAGTATGAACTCATGCTCGCGATTTCAGAATGTGTAGGGGCTCAGGCCTCGACATGGCAGGAGATGGCCTTAGAGCCGGGCAAGCTCTTTATCGTGGGAGATCCCAAGCAATCGATCTATGCCTTTCGGCGGGCGGATATCGAAGCCTTCGATCGCGTCGTTCAGAAGATTGAAGAGGACGGGGGAGTGATTCAAACGCTCACCACAAATTTTCGAAGCGATGCGGCGGTTCTCGGCCCGGTCAACGATGTGTTCGATCGACTGTTCGAACGGCGCGCCCTCGTCCAACCGGCCAATGTCAGGCTGGAAGTGCAACCGCAACGACGCCCCTCAGCCTTTGAGGCCGGTGTGCGTGTGCACGTGACGCTTCCGGTTCCGGACGAGCGGGCGTTCGACGCCGCCGGTGCGACAAGGGCGGAAGGGGAGACGCTGGCGCGTTGGCTCGCCGAAGAGGTGCTGAGCCGTCCGCAGGTCAAGCCCGGGCATATCGCGCTGCTATTCCGGAAGCTGACGCAGGCCGACACCTATGTGGATGCTTTGCGACGGTACGGCCTTCCCTATGTCATCGAAGGCGAAAAACATTTTTATCGACGTCAGGAAGTCATCGACCTGATGAATGTCCTGCGGGTGCTCGACCATCCCCATGACAATGTGGCGCTGGCCGGTGTGCTGCGCAGCCCTTTAGGCGGCTTGTCAGACCGCGCCCTCTATGACCTTCGCCAGGTTAAGGGCTTTGACTATCTTCGAATCGAGTCACTCTCGGCGTGGACGCATCCGGAGGCATCCTCTGTCCGTCTTCTGTATGGCCACTTGGCCTGGTTGCATCGACAGGTCGGAGCATTGCCGCTGGCCGAGGTGCTGGAACTGATCTTCGACCGTCTTCCGCTTCTCGAAATTGCCGCGGCGTCTGTGCATGGGGAGCAGGCTGTGGCCAATCTTCTCAAGGTGAAACACACCGCCGCCGCCTTGTCTGATCGGCCGCATCTGACGTTGAGCGGTTTTGTGGATCTGATGGTGGCCAGGCTCGAGGAGCAGCCGGATGAGGCCGAGAGTCCATTGTCTGAGGAATCGTCCAACGCCATCCAGGTCTTGACGATTCACAAAGCCAAGGGCCTGGAGTTTCCCATTGTCGTGTTGCCCGGCCTGCATCAGGGGAGCGGGAGGGAGCGAGGATTGCCAGTCGTGACGTTTGATTGGTCCAGCGGATCGTATGGCCTCTCGCTTGGTGGGGTGCACAATTTCGGTGCGGTATTGGTGCATGAGAAGCAGAAAATCAGGGAGGACGCCGAGCGGCGGCGGGTGCTCTATGTCGGCATGACAAGAGCCAAGGATATGTTAATCCTGTCCGGCGGGATGACCGGTCGTGCAGCCGGGGAAACCGTCTTGGGGATGTTGCAAGAGATCGGGGAGGGTGTGGTGGGTGCCTCGGAAACAGAGACGCTGACGATCGGTGCGTCTGTCATACCGCACCGGACTACGCCGGCGCCGTCCCGCAAACGTTCAAGCCGACCTGGTGCGGTGGGGCCGGTCACCGGAGCTCTCGATTCTGCGGCCATCGCAAAATTATGGGGAGATCGGGAGGATCGCTGGAAGAAGGCCTGCCGGACGCCTCGTCATCTCACTCCGAGCACGATTGGAAAAGAAGTGCTGCCCGGCCGTTTCCGACCCTCAAAAGATGGAGCGGACCAAGAAGTAGGGAGGCTGGTCGGGATATTGGCCCACCACATCCTTGAACAGTGGGATTTTCACTCGCCTTCTCACAGGCTCCTTGATCGAATCGAGCCAGTCACACAGCAGATCCTCACTGCTGAACAAGCCGAGCTGATGCCGGCAGTGGCTGATTCATTGAGAGATGTCCTCGGTAACTTTGCGCGGTCTGACCTGTATCAGCGGCTGGCCCTGGCCACCATTCTGGGTCGTGAGGTGCCGTTCGCCATGTCCTGGGAAGAGGGCCAGATCGTCCATGGCATGATGGATGTCATCTACCGTCTTGACGACCGAATCTGGATTGGGGACTATAAGACCGATCAGGTGACGGCGCAAAATATGCCCGAGCGGGCGGAGCGGTATCGATCTCAGATGACGCTCTATAAGGCCGCGGCTCAGAAAAGTTTAGGGGTTTCAGCGATATCCGCGCAGCTTTTGTTTCTTCGCTGCGGTGTTGGCTACGAACTGTAACAGGAGACGGACCATGCGATCCTATCTCATGCTGGTGTTGTTCTGCGGGTTGGCCGGCGGTTGTGCTGGCCCGGCGAAAGTGCCGACTACCATTCTGGCGAGTCCGGCCGACACCTCGGTGAAGGCGGCGGCCGCAATGACTGAAGGGGATCGCCTGTTCCGGTCGGGCGATTGGGCCGGTGCCGCTCAGGCCTATCAAACCGCAGCCACCCTGCAACCGACATTGGCTGAGGCGCACTACAATTTGGCGGTGTCGTTGGATCGTATGGGGAGCAAGGCGGACGCGAAGAAGCACTATCTCGAGGCCGCCAACCTGGCACCGGGAAACAAAGTGATTTGGGATTCACCGCCGCTTCGCGAGACGGGACTGAATCACAACTTGCGGAAAAAATCCTATCTGGATCCTACCCCTGGGCAACGATTCTAGCGAGGTCGGAAGTGTCTCAGCGAATCTCGGCCGAGTCCTTTGCCCATCTCGTTGAAGCGGCCATCGCGGACTTGCCTGACGAATATGCCCGGTTGCTCGATGCCGTGGCGGTTGTCGTGGAAGACGAGCCCCCTCCGAGTGTGCTGAGAGATCTGGAGATGGAGGACGGAGAGGAGCTACTCGGTCTGTACCATGGTCTCTCACTGCACGACGACTCATTTTTTCGCGCTGGAGGCCAGGCGCCTGCACAGATCTCACTCTATCGCGGACCGATTCTCCGGCAATGCGACACAGAGAGGGAGATGATTCAGGAAATCGGCGATACGCTCGTGCACGAACTGGGGCACCATGTCGGTCTGGATGACGACGAGATGCCCTATTGAGGGGGCGGCATTGAACGTGATCGTTCCAGTGACCGTTTGTGATATCCCCATATCAGCATGAACAGACCCAACATGACCATGGGAGCCGACAGCAACTGGCCCATGGTGATCGGTCCAAGGACAAAGCCGATATGCTGGTCGGGCTCGCGGACGAGCTCGACGATCATCCGACTGACGCCGTAGCCGGCGATGAACGTCCAGCACAACGACCCTGGTGGCGGTGACGTGCGCGCAAGCAACCAGAGGATCGTGAACAAGAGAATACCTTCCAGTCCTGCTTCATAGAGTTGTGAAGGGTGGCGACACACCGGTCCTCCCGATGGGAAGACCATGCACCACTCCACATCGGTCGCCCGTCCAAAGAGTTCTCCATTGATAAAGTTTCCGAGTCGGCCAAATCCCAGTCCAATCGGGGTCACAGCGGCAGCCAGGTCCGCAATGGTGTAGACGGGCAAGCCCTGTCGCTTACTGAACCAGATCAAGGCGACAATCGTCCCGATGAGGCCGCCATGGAAGGACATCCCGCCTTCCCACACGGCGAAGACTTTCAACGGATTCTGGGCGTAGTAAGAAAAATTATAAAACAACGTGTACCCGATGCGCCCGCCGATAAAAACCCCGAAGGCGGCGAACACGACCATGTCGTAGATCTGATCCGGCGTGAGAGGAATGTGCTGCGCGCGGACTCGGTGGCGAATCAAGAAATAGGCGGCGGTCAGCCCGATTAGATACATCAACCCATACCAGCGGAACTGGAGCGGACCGAGATCGAGGAAGACCGGATTGATATGCGGATAGGGGAGTGCGGCGAACGAACCCATGAGACCTCCAACGAATGACTGGTCGGGATCATAGGGAAGACCACGTTTCAAAGCAAGGCGCGCTTCACACGCAGGGCGACGATAGCCGGAAGGTGGATGCTGTGGCCGGTTTGTCGTGATAGGCTCAGGAGTGTAAGATTTCTGTAACGGGTGTGTTGCCGACTGTAGAGAAAACGGCACCCTTCATGAGACGGTCCTAACCCTGGCAGGGGTGATCGAGGAAATCCCGGTGAAATTGCGCAGCATATGACCTGGCACGGTATCTGCTGTACTGACTAGACAAGAGGGCGAGAACAAGACCCTCCACAAACCTTCATCAATCACCAGGAGGCATGCGATGTCAGAACAGGGAAAGCAGGCAGCCAAGGTCGCCGCGATGATCGCCGGTGGAGCTGTGATCGGAGCCGGATTAGGAATCCTGTTTGCGCCTAAAGCCGGAGCGGAAACACGCCGGGACATCGGACGCTATGCGAAGAAGGCCCAAGTACAGGCCACCCGCTGGGGCCGCACCGTTCAATCGGGCGTGCAGGACGTGATGAATCGGAGCAAGCAGTTGGTGCAGCGTCGCGAGGCGCGGCCTGTGATTGAGGCAGCGTAAACCTGTTAGGTGAAGCACACAGTCGAAGCTACGGTTGAGCGAGAGGTCCGGACTCCCGCTCAACCTAGGCTTCAGCTTCTTCGCGTTTCAATAGGTCACACGCATTCCAGTGCGGGCCTGAGCAAGGTGTTGCGGCTCAGGCGACTTTCCCGCTACACTGCGCGGCATGCGCGAGTGGCGGAATCGGCAGACGCACAGGACTTAAAATCCTGGGTCAGCAATGGCGTGCGGGTTCAATTCCCGCCTCGCGCACCACGAGTTTCTGTTGGTTGCGTATGCGCCACCTCTTAAGGCCCCATCCCCAAGCAAGCGTTGGTTCCATGACGCGAGTCATCCGGTATGCACTTCTCTTCTTGCTCTGCCTTTGTCATAACGCTCCTTCAGTGAGCGCGCAAAGCAGTGCCTCCTCAGCGAATCCGCAGAATCCGTCCTCCCTCAGCTTGCAAAATGGACTCGACCCATCCGGTGGATCAGGCGGATCTCCCGCGGCGCCTCTGTCCTCGCCATCCGTGGTGCAAGGGATTGGAACCATACCTAGTTCCACGAAACCCGGTTCATTGGGCTCTGCGGGGAGGGGATTACCCGGAATGCCGGGAGGCCCACCCATCAAAGGGGCGCTCGGTTCACAAGATCCTTCGTCGGCCTACATGCGTCCGTCTGTCATCGGGGCACTCGTATGCGACCCTATGATTGATGGTGTCTGTGACTAGACTGTTGTTATAAGTTTTAATAGACGGGGATAGGCGCAAGACGGGAATCCGGTGCAGAGTCGATACCACTTTCCTAACCAGTGCCGCGATCCGGCGAGGTAGGCCGGGATGCCGATCGCGAGATACACCAGCCCTTGGATGAAGTTGAGAAAATATGACGGGCAGTTTAGGACCTTGCTCTCCCGCCAATCGATGGAGAGGGAGAGGGTGCAAACTCAAGAACTGACCCCACTAGCGCATTTCGGGCCAGCTCAGGCTACTTTTCTGGAGATTTACCGGGTCGCCCGCGCGGGCGCAGCGTGGAGTCCAAGCCCAACGTGGCCGCGATGGTGGCTTGCCAGTTGGCTGTCCCGAAAGGTTGTTGCTGATTCATGCAGGTGCGCTGGGCGGTGAGTGCATGATCGAAGAGCGGCTGGAGGCAGGGGAAAATAGCCTTTTCTCTTTGAGTGCGAAACGCAGGTGGGCGACTAAATGAGCATCGCGGGAATACGCTCCAACCGTGGCGATATCTATCAGACGCTGATCGCCTTCGACTGGGCATTGACAGTCCTGTCCGATCCCGAATTTCAATGGCTTGAAATAGATTCGACAACCTATCTGGTAGATGATGTCGTAATTGGCAAATCTGACGGCTCCCTGCTTTGTTGCCAGTGCAAAAAGAACCAGGTCGATTTCAGCGCATGGTCGATAGCCGATCTTTCGGGCGAGCTGGACAAGGCTTCTCTGGTACTGGCTAGAAATCAACAAGCCCGAGTTCGCTTCTATTCGCGCAGCAATTTTTGCGCACTCGCTAAACTACGTGAATACAGCACCCTCTATGACAATGAGGCCGACTATAATGCGAATTTGACCAAAGAGCATATAGAAACTGATAGCAATTTGACTGCTCGCATTGCTGCTAAGACTTGTGACCTCTCGACCTACGAATTCCTGCGTCGCACCTCCTTCGAGATCAGCCCAGATTTTGATCGCATGGAGATTTTACTGCGTGAACGTTTGCGCCAAATGGTGAGCAACTCAAATGCTGCATACAACGCCCTTTGGACACACATCGATAAGCTTGGTGGACGCATGGAAAGCGGTAACCTGTCCGCTTCCACCCAGCATCGCCTAACCAAAGACGACCTCAAAGACATTCTCCATCACGCGGGAGCGATGCTGGTTCCAGCGATGTCCATTGCACAGGTACGTACATCATTTGCCAGTACCTCAGCTATCGGCAGGTCGTGGCATCGGGACATTGCTGGACAGCGCATTTCGAGCCCGGTTGTGAATGATCTTCTGGCTGCCATCGATGCTAGGAAACGTGCCGTCTTGCTTACAGGGCTTCCGGGTTCAGGAAAAACCTGCGTGATGTTGAGTCTGCAAGAAGAGCTAGTGTCCTGTCTCCGAAGTTCGCTGACAAAATCGGGCCACGCTGGCCAGGATTTCGTCGGCGGTCTTCGTCCATGTGAAGGGTTTGGGGGGGGTGTATTGGTGACCGTGATGTAGTGCCGGATGGCGGCCTTGAGGGCT